>JBEPWV010000098.1:0-4851 GCA_041642175.1 Clostridia bacterium | reverse complement strand
CGATCTTTAAAAGAAGGAAACATGGAAAATATTCATATAAATGAATACCATAAGGTCATAATTGCAACGGGGTCAAGACCTGCAGATACTCCTATAAAAGGAAGAGAAAAGAAAAACGTCTTTAGTGGAAATGAAATACTTTTAGGGGATAAAAAATTTGGTAAAAGGGTGGCAGTTGTTGGAGGAGGCCTCGTAGGATGTGAAGTAGCAGCCTTCTGTGCTGAAAAATCCGATGAAGTTTATATAATAGAGATATTGGAAGATATTTTAATAAATGAATCTCCGGGAATCAACGATGAGCAGGCTTTAAGAAATCTTCTCAGTAGAAGAAATGTTAAAATTTATGGAAATTCTGAAGTGGTGGAAATAAAGGATAAAAAAATAGTATTTAAAAATAAAGAAAAATTTGAAGAATTATCCATAGATACCATCGTAATGACTGAAGGATATGTTTCTAACAATAATCTATCTAAAAAACTAAAAAATAATGAAAAAGTAGTTGTTATTGGAGATGCCATTATTCCTGCAAATGTAATCCATGCTATTCATCAGGGATTCAGTGAAGGTAGTACTTTATAAAGTTGGTATTTGTCAACATAACTGATATAATATAATTATAAATTCAAGAAGGTGAGTTATGGAAAACAAAAGAAAATTTATTATTATAGGAATAATGTTTTTTACTGTCATTGCAACAGGTATATACGGTTATTCAGTTCTTCTTGGAGTAAGTTTTTTAGATGCACTGTATATGACGGCGATTACTATATCTACAGTTGGATACGGTGAAATTGCTGAAATGACTAATGAAGCTAAAATTTTCACAATATTTTTGATTTTTTCCGGATTGGGAGTTGCCGGTTATGGAATTACAAGTATTTTTGCTTTATTTTTTGAAGGTCAATTAAAAGATGCATGGAGGAAAAGAATAATGGAATATAAAATAAAGGAATTAAAAGATCACTACATAGTATGCGGTGCTGGAGAAGTTGGCAATATTGTTATCCAACAGTTTAAAGAAAACAAATTGGATTTTTTAGTAATAGAAAATAGTCAGGAAAGAGTTGAAGAATTAAAAAACGAGGGAATACTAACTATAAACGATGACGCTACAAGTGAAGATAGTCTTATTCATGCAAAAATAGAATCAGCTAAAGGATTGGTAGCAAGTTTATCTAATGATGCTGATAATGTTTTTACAGTACTTACTGCTAGGCAGTTGAATCCGGATATATACATAATAGCAAAAGCAATAGAAAAAAACGCATATAAAAAATTGGAAAAAGCCGGAGCAGACAACACAATTTCTCCTAATGAAATTGGAGGAAGAAGAATAGCAGCAATGGTTATAAGACCTTCTGTAATATCCTTTTTAGATGTTATGACTAAAGCCGATGACGTATTAATTGACTTGGAAGAAGTTAAAATTGGATCGGATTCAGATTTGATAGGCAAAAATCTTAAAGAAGCCAAAGTACCAGAAAGATCCGGGCTAATAGTTATGGCAATCAGACACAATGAAAACAATAAAATAAATTTCAATCCAAGTTCAAAGGAAGTATTAAGCGAAGGAGATGTAATGATTGTATTAGGAAAACCTGAACAGGTTGACTTGCTTAAAGGAATAGCATGTGATAATACAAAATCAAGCATAATATAAATTAATGGAGGTATATATGAAATTTTCTTGGTGTACGATTATGGTTAAAAACTTAAATGAATCAATAGCTTTTTATGAAGACATTGTAGGTCTAAAGGTAAATAGAAGATTTGAAGCAGGACCTGAGACTGAAATAGTATTTTTAGGAGTTGGAGGTACTGAAGTAGAACTAATAGAGAACAAAGGTAAAAAAGAAGTTAATATAGGGAAAGATATATCTTTAGGATTCCAAGTGGAAAATCTCGATGAAATGATGAAATTTGTAGAAGAAAAAGGAATAAAAATTGAAAGTGGCCCAATTAAGCCCAATCCTAAAGTAAGATTTTTCTATATATTAGATCCCAACGGTTTAAAAATACAATTCGTTGAAAACCTTTAAATATCAATGAATATATCCTCTTAACGAGAGGGTATATTTTTTTTAGGGAAATTTTTTGTTTATTTTTCAGTTAAATATATTGACTTTTTTTGAAAAAATGTTATATTTAGTATTAGTAAACATAAAGATTAAAAATACTAAACATAAGTAAATATTTGGAGGTTATAAATGAAAACAGAACAGTTGGGAAGACACATCCTGGTAGAGTACTATAATTGTGATGAAAATGTATTAAACGATCATAAACTTATAGAAGAGTTGATGGTTACAGCTGCAGAGAAAGCTAATGCAACAGTAGTTGAAAGTGTATTTCATATGTTTAATCCATACGGAGTAAGTGGAGCAGTAGTTATATCTGAATCTCATCTAACAATTCATACTTGGCCTGAATACGGTTATGCATCTGTAGATCTTTATACTTGTGGTGAGAGCGTGAACCCTTGGGTTGCTTTTGACTATCTAACTGAAGAATTAAAGGCGGAGAAAAGCGAATCAACGGAAGTATCTAGAGGGATGATTGATAAAATAAAAAGGTTTTCTAATAAAAAATTAGAAGAAGTAACATATAAACCTATGGAAATAGCGTAGGAGGTTTATCATGGAATTATGGTTTACAGAAAATCAAAACGAAAATGTTAGATTCAGCATAAAAATCAAAGAACACATATACAGTGAAAAAAGTGAATATCAAAAGATAGATGTATATGAAACTTACGGATTTGGAAAGCTTTTGACTATAGATGGAATAATAATGGTTACTGAAAAAGATGAATTCATATATCATGAAATGATAACTCATGTAGCTTTAGCTTCAAAACCTAGTATAAAAAATGTACTGGTAATAGGTGGTGGCGATGGAGGTACAGTAAGAGAATTAACAAGATATAAAACCATCGAAAGAATTGATATGGTTGAAATAGATAAGATTGTAGTGGATGTATCGAAAAGATTTATTGAACAAACTTCAAACAAACTGGATGATGAGAGAGTAACTTTATACTACGAAGATGGTATAGAATTTGTAAAAAACAAAAAAAGTGAATACGATTTAATAATAGTTGATTCTACAGACCCAATAGGTCCCGGAGAAGGATTATTTACAGAAGAATTTTACAGCAACTGCTATGAGGCTTTAAAAGAAGAGGGAATAATGATAAATCAAAACGAAAGCCCTTATTACGAGAAAGAAAGAAAAGAATTCAAAAGAGCAAACAGGAAAATGAAAAAAATATTTCCAATAGTCGAGGTTTATCAATTTCATATGCCTACATATCCTTCCGGACACTGGTTGTTTGGATTTAGTTCAAAGAAAATAAAACCTGTTAATGAAGGTATTAATGACTGGAATAAGTTAGGTATTAGAACAAAATACTACAATACAGATATCCATAAAGCTTCATTTATGTTGCCAAACTATGTAAAGGAAATTATGAAGGATGAAAAATAACAATATTAAATTAAACGGATTTAATAGTTCTTACGACTCCGGCGAATTGGTAGTATTTGGAGCCCCAATGGATAATACAACTTCCTTTAGACCTGGAACCAGATTTGCTGCAAATGCAGTTAGAACTGATTCAGTAGGATTTGAAACCTACAGCCCTTATTTAGATAGAGACTTAACGGACTTCAAACTTCATGATGCGGGGGATGTATATATTCCAATTGGCAATACATCAAAATCTTTAGAATCAATCTACAATTATTCTAAAAAATTATTAAAGGAAAATAAAATTCCTGTGATGATAGGTGGAGAACATCTAACGACTTATGGAATCTTTAAATCTGTTTTTGAAAAATACTCCGATGTAAATATAATTCATTTGGATGCACATACTGATTTGAGAGATAATTTTTTTGGAGAAAAATTTTCCCATGCAACGGTTATAAGAAGATGCCACGATTTGGTAGGAGATAATAAAATTTTCCAGTTTGGAATAAGATCCGGAGAAAAGGATGAGTTTGACTGGAGCACAAAACATACATATATGGAAAAATTTGACATAAAGACTTTACAAAATATTGTAGAAAATTTAAAGGGAAAAAAAGTCTATGTAACTATAGATTTAGATATATTAGACCCTTCATACTTCCCAGGAACCGGTACTCCTGAACCGGGAGGAATAAGTTTTAAAGAACTTATGGAAGGAGTTCACTTAATGAAAAATCTAGATATAGTAGGAGGAGATATTGTTGAGTTATCACCACACTATGATAATTCGGGAATATCAAATGCTGTAGCTTTTAAAATTCTTAGGGAGTTTATCTTAACTATACTATAAAAAAGAGGTAAATTATGAAAAACACAGCTGAATATTTAAATAAAAATTTAATAATTTTTGAAGAAAAAGAAAATATACAAAATAAAACTCCTTTAGCAGATGCTATGATTAATTATAAAGATAAAAACTGCACTCCTTTTGATGTGCCTGGACATAAATATGGTAGAGGGGTAGAAGAATTAGTTGCTTTTTACGGTGAAAAAACTGTAAGTATAGATTATAATTCGATGAAACCTTTGGATATTCTATCAGATCCAACTTCCACTATAAAAGATGCTGAAGATCTTTTGGCGAAAGCCTATAATGCCGACAATGGATATTTCGTAGTTAATGGAACCAGTGCAGGAGTTAAAGCAATGATAATGGCAGTTTGCAAACCAGGAGAAAAAATAATAATGCCTAGAAATGCTCACAAATCAGCTCTAAGTGCTTTAATTTTATCTGGAGCAGTTCCGGTATATGTCCAGCCTGAGTACGATTATGAATACGGTATGTTTCAAGGGGTCGAATTAGAAGAAGTAAAAAAATCA
>JBEPWV010000097.1:0-4941 GCA_041642175.1 Clostridia bacterium | reverse complement strand
CAAATGGTTAAAGAAAAATTCGAAGTTGAAGAATATGAAGGTGATGAGCCATTTAGACCACTTAAAAAACATACCTTTGGTATGTATCTAGAAAATAAATGGTACAAGCTAACAGCAAAAGAAGGTGCTTTTGAATCTGACGATCCAGTTAAAAGTTTAGACGCTTCAATACTCCAGGACAATCTTTTAAGACCTATATTAGGTGTTGAAGATCCAAGAACCAGCGAGAAAATTGATTTTGTTGGTGGTATTAGAGGATTAAAAGAACTTGAAAAGAGAGTATCAGAAGGCATGAAGGTTGCATTTTCAATGTATCCAGTAACTATTGAAGATTTAATGAGTGTTGCTGATTCTGGAAAGGTTATGCCACCAAAATCTACTTGGTTTGAACCAAAACTAAGAAGTGGATTATTTGTACATAAACTTTCATAATTTAAAAATAAAAAGAGTAAGGAATTTCCCTTACTCTTTTTTATTACTTTTATGGAATTTTAAATTAAATATTATATCGCTACCTTTAGTTTCAGCCCAAATCTTTCCTCCGTTCATCTCCACAATTTCCTTACTTATTGCCAAGCCTAACCCGGTGCTTTTTCCTTCTTGTCTTGCTTCGTCTTTTATATACATTCTTTCAAAAATTCTATTTAAATCTTCAGGCTTGAATTTATCTTTAATCTTATTTTTAAATCTTATGAATACAAAATCCTTATCAAAATCCGTTTCTATTAAAAAATCTCCCGGCTTTTTAGCGTATTTTACAGCATTCATTATCAAGTTTTCAAACAGTCTAACTATTAAAAGAGGATCTGCAAATATTTCAAGCTTCTCATTCTTTATTTCAGTTTTTAAATTCAATTTATTAAATCTAATTATATAAGCATATTCTTCTTTTATCTGATTAATAAGTAGATTCACATCAATATTCTGCTTCTCTACTATCATTTTTTCGCTTGTAATTTTGGAATATTCAAAAAGTCTTTCCGTTAGTTCTTTAAGTTGTATAGCTTTATTGTAGGATACTTCCGCATATTCTTTGATTTCTTTTCTGCTTTCATTTTTACTATCTTTTATTAAATTTAGATATCCTATTATCGAAGTCAGAGGACTTCTAAGGTCATGGGACATATTAGTAATAAGTTCTCTTTTAGACCTTTCAACCTTATCTTCATATTCACTTCTTTCCTTCAATGAATATGCCATATAGTTGATGTTTCCAGCTAGAGATGTAAGTTCGTCATTTCCTTTTAAATTAATAAAAGTATCTAAATTCCCACCAGATATATCATCTACCTTTTGGGATATTTCATTTATATAATTAATCCTTTTGTTAGCAAGTTTAAAAAATACTACAACAAAAAATAGCACCGATACCATTATTACAAGCATAGCCATTATCTCTTTTTCAAAATCATAGGATTGATATCTACCTTCTACGAAAACTATACGTTTTCTGCCGTTAAAATCTATAGTATCATAGAAAAGAAAGTCTCTAGATTCTAGATTTTCTATGCCTCTATTAAAAATAATGGAACCATTTTCATCGGCAATACTAAGATGATATAAATTATTAACTTTTACTCTACTTTCAAGTTTATTATTAAATGAATTGATAGGTAGTGCATCAATATTGCCTTCTATGTTTTCTACAACTTCATTAAGATAATTTTTAGCCTTCTCTCTTTCATCAAGGTATTTTTCTTCTCTAAATTCAGTGTAGATGTTTTCAGAAAGATAGAAAAGAGATATTCCTAAGGTAAAGCTTAAAATTAAAGATATAATAAACATGCCTAGAAATTCAGTTTTTAAACTCTTCTCTAATTTAATTTTTTTCAACCTTGTAGCCAACTCCCCAAATAGTCTTTATATACTTTGGATTTTTATAATCATCACCTAGTTTTTCTCTTAATTTTCTTATATGAACAGTGACCGTATTATCCGTAACAAAAAACTCATCTTTCCACACTCTGTTGTAAATTTTTTCTATACTAAAAACCTTGCCTTTATTTTCCCCTAACAGTCTTAGTATTTCAAATTCTGTTTTTGTAAGATGAACTTCTCTATCCTCGATAAACACCTGATGATTGTCTTTATCAATAGTTAAATCTTCTATCTTTATAGTATTGCTATCTTCTTCTTCCTGAATATTATCAAAGACTCTTACTCTTCTAATATTAGCCTTTACTCTCGCTATTAGCTCTAGTGGATTAAAGGGTTTAGTGATATAATCATCTCCTCCTGCGGACAGGCCGGTGATTTTATCCTGATCTTCTGTCTTTGCAGTAAGAAAAATTATTGGCATTTTATGCTTTTCCCTAAGTTTCATACAGGTTTCAGTCCCGTTCATTTTAGGCATCATGATATCCAAGATTATCAAATCTATCTTGTTGTTATCTGATATTTCTATTGCTTCTTCTCCGTTTTCTGCTGTAAACACATTGAAGTTCTCGTTTTTCAAATAAATTTTAATCATATTTCTGATATCTTTATCGTCATCTACTATTAAAATATTTTCTCTGCTCATAAAGTCCTCTCTTTCTAAGTATAATATACAATAAAATTTTATATATTTGCTTAATAAATAATAAAGTATTTATGAATATATTTTATATCAAAAAAGTCTTGGAGATTATCCAAGACTTGATTTTATGCTTCTGCTATTATTTCGTTAAATTGCTCTGCATCTAAAGTCTCTTTTTCAAGTAGTGCTTCAGCTACATTATGCAATTTTCCCATATTTTCCTTAAGTAGTGTTTCAGCCTTGTAGTACGCTTTATCTATTATAGTTCTCATTTCATTATCTATTTTTGCAGCTACTTCTTCTGAATAATTCTTACTCTTAGAAAAATCTCTTCCTAAGAAGACTTCATCTTCGTCACTTCCGTAGGTCATAGGTCCAAGCTCATCACTCATACCATAATGAGTAACCATACCCCTTGCTATTTTAGTAGCTCTTTGTATGTCGTTGGATGCTCCTGTACTTATATCGTCAAGAACCAGCTTCTCAGCAACTCTTCCACCTAATAGATGAACTAGAGTTTCTTCCATTTCTGTTTTAGATCTATAGTATTTATCTTCCTTTGGAATTATCATTGTAAATCCACCAGCTCTACCTCTAGGTATTATGGATATCATATGCACAGGGTCTGTATTTGGAAGCATTGTTGCAACCAATGCATGACCAGCTTCGTGATATGCTGTCAACCTTTTTTCTTTTTCACTTATTACCTTACTTCTCTTTTCCGGTCCAGCTATTACCTTTGTAATTGATTCTTCTATAACTTCCATAGGTATTTTTTCTAAATCATTTCTTGCTGCCAACAGTGCTGCTTCATTTAGTAAATTTTCTAAATCAGCTGGTGTAAATCCTGGGGTTCTTCTTGCTATAATTTCTAAATCCACATCATCTTCTAATGGTTTATTTTTAGCATGTACCTGTAGTATGGCCTGTCTTCCAACAATATCTGGGATTCCTATATGAACCTGTCTATCAAATCTTCCAGGTCTTAATATAGCAGGATCCAATATATCAGGTCTATTTGTTGCAGCTATCATAATAATACCTTCATTAACTCCAAATCCATCCATCTCAACTAGAAGTTGATTTAAGGTTTGTTCTCTCTCATCATGTCCACCGCCAAGACCTGCACCTCTTTTTCTTCCTACTGCATCTATCTCGTCAATAAATATTATACAGGGTGCGTTTTTCTTTGCTTGTTCAAATAAATCTCTAACTCTTGAGGCTCCAACTCCTACAAACATCTCAACAAAATCTGAACCACTTATACTAAAAAATGGTACGCCTGCTTCTCCGGCTACAGCTTTGGATAAGTATGTTTTTCCAGTTCCAGGAGGTCCTATCATAAGAACTCCTTTTGGTATTCTTGCGCCAAGTTTTGTAAATTTCTTATGATCCTTTAAGAAATCTACAATTTCACTCATTTCTTCTTTTTCTTCATCTAATCCTGCTACGTGGTCGAAGGTTATTCTCTTTTTAGGATCGTCTTCATGTAGCTTTGCTTTACTCTTACCGAAAGACATCACCTTTCCTCCACCACCACCTTGGGATTGATTCATGAATACAAACCAGAAAATAGCAAATAAAGCTATCATTCCTAGAGTAGGTAGTAACTGTATATAAAATGGTGTTTCCGGAACAGGTTCACCTTCCATGGTTACTGTTCCTGCCTCAACTTCAGCTGCCAAATATCTATTGTATATATCGGAAAGCATTACAATATTAGGTACGTAGGATTTAAACTGAGTCCCATCCTTTAATGTACCCTCTACCTGATTTTCGATAAAATTTATGCTACTTATATTTTTATTCTGAAGCTGTACTATAAGTTCTGAAAAGGAAATCTCTTCAGGTTCAACTCCAGTATTAGACATCATGCTTACTATCAGTAGTATGACTATAAATATAGCTATATACAGACCGATGCCTTTTGCGAATTTCTTCATTTAGTCCTCCTTGCTTAGTTATATATGTTGATAATTTAATTATTTACTTTCTCACTAATTTTTTATTGTATCATATTAGCTTAATGCTTTCAATAACTACTGATATACTTCTTCTTTTAACACAAAAATATGGGGTACGTTTCTATACTTTTCAGCATAATCTAATCCATATCCTACTACAAATTCGTCTTTAATTTCAAATCCTACATATTTTGTATTAACATCGGCTTTTCTTCCAGATGGCTTATCTAGCAGAGTACATATTTCCATTGACTCTGGATCTCTAGATTTAAGGTTATCCAATAAATATGAAAGTGTTAGTCCTGAATCTATTATATCTTCTACTATTAAAACATCTTTTCCTTCAATGCTGTCATCTAAGTCTTTTATTATTTTTACTACTCCTGATGATTTAGTTGAATTTCCGTAGCTTGATACGGCCATGAAATCTATTGCTAAGGGTACTTTAATCTCTTTAAT
>JBEPWV010000096.1:0-4949 GCA_041642175.1 Clostridia bacterium | reverse complement strand
CAGCAGATGTATTTACGTTATTTAGACTTGTCAATTTATCATTATCTATAGATACCTTCATAGCCATTGCACCTTCCGGTTCTACTCCTATTACTCTAATATTTGGATTAATAGCTTTAACAGCTAGTGCAATACCGCTAATTAATCCGCCTCCTCCTACAGGAACAAGTATTTCGTCAACAGATTCTAAGTCTTCTAATATTTCCAATCCTATCGTACCTTGGCCGCAAATGACATCATAATCGTCAAAGGGATGTATAAACTCGTATCCGTATTTATTAGATAACTCCATAGCCTTATTATATGATTCATCGTAATAATCCCCGTGAATAATTACCTCGGAACCGTATTCTTTTGTAGCATCAACTTTAATCAAAGGGGTTACATTGGGCATTACAATTGTAGATTTCAAGCCTAGTTTTTTGGCTGAATAAGCCACTCCCTGGGCATGATTTCCTGCTGATGATGCTATAATACCCTTAGCTTTAACTTCTTCAGAAAGGGAACTTATTTTGTTATAAGCTCCCCTAATTTTAAAGGATCCTGTAAATTGGAGATTCTCAGTCTTTAAAAATACATTGTTGTTGCATTCATCACTGAAAAAATTACTTCTAATTAATTTAGTTTCATTTATTACTCCTTTTAAATTTTCAGAAGCCTTTCTTATATCCTCTATTGATGATTCTGGATTATATACACATTTAATATTTTCTCTATTCATTTTAATTCCTCCTAAATTTATAATAAAAAAACTCGTCCTATAAAGAGACGAGATAACCCGCGGTACCACTCTAATTGCTTACACCACTTTTCGATTCCAACAAATCAAAGTCTTTTAACGAGACCAACCGTTATTCTTTACTAATTTCAAGAATACTTTTCAAGAGGGATATTTATATAAAAATGCTTCTGGTTTTCACCAACCACCAGATCTCTGAAAACAAATTTTATACAACTGTCTCTTTCACAAAATTTAATATATTGTTTATCATTTTAAGTATTTGAAATAAAAATGTCAAGAAAAATTAATAAAATCTTAAAAAATCGTTGACAGACCTTCGGTGAGAATGTATAATCTTAACAAGTTATAAATATAGAGCTGTGAGGGAGAGAAAAATATTCTGAATACGGTTAAAGAGAGCTGATGGTTGGTGTGAATCAGTACCGAAGGAATATATAATGATCACTCCTGAGCTTCCGATTCGAAGATTAGTAGAAAAGGACGGGTGCTTACGATATAAAGCTAGGATTCAAAGAATTTAATTCTTTCGATCTGAATAAGGCGATTTTTTATTATCGCAAACTAGGGTGGTACCGCGAAAGACCTTTCGTCCCTATATATATCTTTAAGATGTATGTAGAGATGAAAGGTTTTTTTTTATTTATAATAAGATTATTCAAAAAAAAGGAGGATAAAAAAATGACTAAAAAAGTGAGTTTTAAGGTTTCTAATGGTATGGATTCAACAGTTAGAGTTCTAACAACTCTACGAAGAAAAAATTTCTGTGTTACTGAATTTTCCATGGAAGAAATGGGTCAAAATAAAGCGAGACTTGTTCTAACAGTAGATGATAATCATCCTGTAGCTAACTTTAATAGAGTTGTTCTTCAAATGAAAAAACTTGTAGATGTTTACGACGTAGAAGAAGTATAAAAATTAATTAACTATTGACTTAATATATATTCAGGGTTAAGATGTATACAATGTACAATACATTAGAATTTCAATACAATATTAGGAGGAAGTAAAATTATGGGTAAAATGTATTACGATAACGATGTAGATTTCGGAATGATTGAAGGAAAGACGGTAGCTGTCATTGGTTACGGTAGTCAAGGACATGCACACGCATTAAATTTAAAAGAATCAGGAGTTAATGTAGTAGTAGGACTATATGAAGGAAGCAAGTCTTGGGATAAAGTAAAAAATGATGGTTTAGAAGTAAAAACTGTTGCTGAAGCAACTAAAGTTTCGGATTTAGTAATGGTACTAGTACCGGATGAAAAGCAGAAGAAAATATACGAAGAAAGTATTGAACCAAACTTGGGAGAAGGTAATGCATTAGCATTCGCTCATGGATTTAATATAGTATTTAATCAAATTGTGCCACCTAAAAATGTTGATGTTTTTATGGTAGCTCCAAAAGGACCGGGACATATTGTTAGAAGAGTATATAAAGAAGGTCAGGGAGTTCCTGTACTTATAGCTGTAGAACAGGATTACACAGGAAAATGCAAGGAAATGGCATTAGCCTATGCCAGAGGTATAGGTGGTACTAGAGCCGGCGCTATTGAAACAACTTTTAAAGAAGAAACTGAAACTGATTTATTTGGTGAGCAAGCCGTACTTTGTGGAGGAGTTTCCGAGCTTATTAAAGCGGGATTTGACACATTAACAGAAGCAGGATATCAACCGGAAGTGGCATACTTTGAATGCTTGCATGAAATGAAACTAATAGTAGATCTTCTTTATGAAGGTGGACTTGAAAACATGAGATACAGTATAAGTGATACTGCTGAGTATGGGGATTATATGACAGGCACTAGAATTGTAACGGAAAGCACAAGAAAAGAAATGAAAAATATTTTGTCAGAAATTCAAGAAGGTAAATTTGCGAGAAAGTGGATTCTTGAAAATCAAGCAGGTAGACCGGAATTCAATGCAATTAAGAATAAAGAACTAGAACACAAATTGACCAGCACCGGTAAAAAACTTAGAGATATGATGAGCTGGATTGAAAAGGAGTAAATAAAATGGGCAGCAAATTAGTAAAAGAAGGATTGACAAAAGCACCTCACAGATCCTTGTTTAAAGCTTCCGGATTAACCGATGAAGAAATGGAAAGACCACTAATAGGTGTGGTAAACTCATTTAACGAAATAGTTCCCGGGCACGTGGGACTAAATGATATTACAGAAGCTGTTAAAAAGGGAGTCTTGATGGCAGGGGGAACTCCACTGGAATTCCCGGCAATAGCCGTTTGCGATGGAATTGCAATGAATCATGAAGGGATGAAGTATTCTTTGGCAAGTAGAGAACTAATAGCTGATAGTATAGAAACAATGACTATAGCCCATGGACTTGATGGATTGGTAATTATACCCAACTGCGATAAAAATGTACCTGGATCTATGATGGCTGCAGCTAGATTAAATATACCGACTATAATAATTAGCGGTGGTCCTATGCTTTCAGGAAGATTTAAAGATAAAGATGTGGATTTAATTAGTGTTTTTGAAGGAGTAGGAGCAGTTACATCAAAAGATATGACGTTAGAAGAATTACACTCTTTAGAAAACTCGGCATGTCCAACATGCGGATCTTGTTCCGGTATGTTTACTGCTAATTCTATGAACTGCATGAGCGAAGCACTAGGAATAGCCTTACCTGGTAACGGTACTATACCGGCGGTATTTTCTGAACGTAAACGGTTAGCTAAAAAGTCCGGAATGAAAATAATGGAGCTAGTTGAAAAAAATATAAAACCGAGAGACATTTTAACAGAAGAAGCCTTTAAAAATGCCTTAACTGTAGATATGGCACTAGGATGTTCTACAAATACGGTACTACATCTTACAGCTATAGCATATGAAGCCGATGTAAAAATGGATCTTAATATTATAAATGAAATAAGCAAAGCAACTCCTAACCTATGTAGGTTAAGTCCGGCAGGACCATATCATATAGAAGAATTAGATGCAGCTGGAGGTATATCTGCCGTTATGAAAGAACTTGATAAAAAAGGTTTGATTAATAAAGATGTAATAACTGTATGTGGAACTGTTGGTGAAAAAATAGAAAAGGCTCATAAAAAAGGTGATAGAATAATTGCTTCCGTTGAAAAACCTTATTCTGACACAGGTGGCATACAGGTTATGTATGGAAATCTGGCACCAGATGGAGCTGTAATAAAAAAATCAGCTGTGGATGATAAAATGCTTAAAGTTAAAACAACTGCAAAGGTATTTGAATCAGAAGAATCAGCAGTTGAAGCGATCCTTGAAGGTAATATTAAAGCTGGGGATTGTGTAGTAATAAGATATGAAGGACCTAAAGGTGGTCCAGGAATGAGAGAAATGCTAACACCAACATCAGCACTTTCCGGAATGGGCTTGGATGATAAAGTATCATTGATTACAGATGGTAGATTTTCAGGAGGATCCAGAGGTGCAGCTATAGGACACGTATCCCCTGAAGCTTGTGAAATGGGACCAATAGCATATATTAAGGATGGCGATGTAATAGACATAGACATAATACAAGGAAAACTAAATGTTCTGATTTCAGAAGAAGAACTGGAAGAAAGAAGAAAAACAACAAAAATTAAAGAAACTAAATATAAAGGATACCTAGGTAAATATGCAAAATTGGTAACTTCCGCATCTACCGGAGCTATATGTAAATAATAAATTGAGGGTAGATCTCTACCCTCTTAACTTTAGGAAAGAATCATACTAAATATGGGTTTTTCTTAAATTTAACTATTTGGATTTAATTGAAAGGAGAAATAATGAAATTATCTGGTTCTAAAATTATACTAGAAACTTTAAAAGAAAATAAAGTAGATACCTTGTTTGGATATCCTGGAGGAGCTGTAATTCCTCTTTACGATGCACTTTATGATGAAAGGGAGAGTTTTACACACATTAGAACGGCTCACGAGCAGCATATGATACATGCAGCAGATGCTTATGCCCGAACAACGGGAAAGGTAGGAGTAGCTATAGCAACTTCCGGGCCGGGAGCAACAAATACTGTGACGGGAATTGCAAATGCTTATATGGACTCTGTTCCAATAGTAGTTATAACTGGTCAAGTTCCAAATATGCTTTTGGGTAAGGATTCTTTTCAAGAAGTTGATATTACAGGAATAACTCTTCCTATCACAAAGCACAATTATCTAGTTAGAAATGTTGAAGATTTAGCCCAAGTAGTAAATGAGGAATTA
>JBEPWV010000095.1:0-4990 GCA_041642175.1 Clostridia bacterium | reverse complement strand
TTCTTTATTTTCAGATTCTTCTTTTAAAAAAACTAAAATTTCATCCCATTCTTTATCAGATACGCTGTATCCAGTTGGATTATGCGCTGGAGTATTAATAACCAATAGTAACCTTTTTTGTTTTTTTAAAAGCTTTTTAGATTGTTCTTTAAGATCTTTTATATTATAGTTACCATCCTTATCAAAAATATTAAAGGTTTCTACACTTCTATTTACTTCTTCAGTTATAGTGTTGTATGGTGACCAGTACCAGTCTGTAGTGAGAATACTATCTCCTGGATTCGTATAGTTCCATACAGCCTGTTTAACTCCCCCTGTACCACCAGGAGTTGCCACTGATCTAATATGAGCATCAGGTCTATACTGACCAAAGCAGTTTAACTCTGCTGCTTCTAAAAATTCTTTGGTCCCTTGAATTGGTGCATATGCAGCTATTTCATCATTATTCAAATTCTTTAAAGTTGTATAGACCGAGTCAAAAGCTACTAAACTTCCATCATCATGCATTAAAGCCCCAATAGTTGAATTAATAACCTCATCAGCACCAAATTTTTCTTTTGCTTCTGCAGCCTTTCCTGCTATCATAAATATTGGATCATTTTTAGCAGGCCATTTTCCATGTTCCGCTACCATAATTGCCATTTTATCACCTCATGTATTTATTTATTAAATGATACTACTTATTTGCATATTTTTCAATGGGTAATATGTTAAATCACCTATTTTTATGTTGTAATTATAAAATTCTTGCTTCTCCTCTATAGATTACTCCTCTTCTTCCATTTATAGTTAAAAATTCTCCATCTTCTAATTCTTCAAATGCATTTTCGAATCCTACAACTACTTCCAGTCCCAGATTCATACCGGCTATAAACGCATGTGATGTGAGACCACCTTCAGTAGTAATAACTGCACTTGCTTTTTCCATAAAAGGTATCATATCTTTTTCTGTCATTGTTGTGACTATAATATCTCCTTCATTGAACTTGCTGTCAATTTCGTCAGCGGTTTTACCTAACACAGCCTTACCGTAAATTGTCTTCTTGCCAGCTCCAACACCTTTGAATAAAAGTTCACTCACTACATGTACTTTTATTAAATTGGTGCTTCCTGCTATTCCTACAGGAACTCCAGCTGTTATTACAACTAGATCTCCGTTTTTTATATAATTCTTTTCTAAAGCTTCATTAACAGATAAATCTATTAACTCATCTGTTGCATCAACTTTACCGATTTTAATTGGATAAGCTCCCCATACCAAAGACATTTTTCTCATAACCTTATCGAAATGAGTTGCTGCAATAATTGGAACTTTAGGTCTGAATTTAGCTACTTCTCTTGCAGTATAGCCCGATGATGTTGCTGTAATTATTGCAGACGCATCTAAAGATAGTGTTGTTCTACATGTTGCAACACTAATTGCATTAGTAATTGTATTATCAGAAATATCTGATTTTGCTCTAAAAATTTCTTCATAATCTAAGGCGTCTTCTATTTTACAAGCAATATCAACCATAGTCTCAACTGATTCTACCGGATATTTACCAGCAGCAGTTTCTCCTGAAAGCATTATTGCATCAGAACCCTCAAATATAGCAGTAGCAACATCACTTACTTCAGCTCTTGTAGGTCTTGGATTTCTCATCATAGAGTCAAGCATTTGTGTAGCTGTTATTACAGGTTCACCTACTTTATTGCACTTATTAATAATATCTTTTTGGACTAATGGTACTTCTTCTGCATCTATTTCAACACCTAAGTCTCCTCTAGCTACCATTATTCCATTTGAAACTCTAAGTATGTCATCTATATTGTTTACACCTTCTCTATTTTCAATTTTCGAAATAATTCCTATTTCTTTACATCCATTATCTTCTAAAAATTCCCTTATCTCTAAAACATCTTCTTTTTTTCTAATAAAAGATGCTGCTACAAAATCAACATCGTTTTTGATTCCGAATATAAGGTCTTTTTTATCTTTATCTGTAAGTGACGGTAAGTTTAATTTAACATTAGGTATATTTACACCTTTTTTATTTGTTATCTCCCCTGAGTTTAATACTCTACATCTTACATCATCATCATTTATCGTCTCTATTACTTCCATACTAATTAAGCCATCATCTATTAGAATATGATTTCCAACCTCTAAATCTTTACCTAAATTCTCATATTGTATATGTCCTTCTTTTTGATTTCCTATAATCTCTCTTGAAGTAAGAATGTATTCATCTCCTTGTTTGAGATGTATTATGCCGTCTTCAAAGTCTCCAGTTCTTATCTCTGGTCCTTTTGTGTCCAGCATTATTCCTATGTGAACCCCCATTTCCTTTGAGATTTCTTTAGTCATGTCCATTCTTTTTTTCTGTTCTTCATGAGTTCCATGAGAGAAGTTAAATCTTGCTACATTTAATCCAGCATTAATTAGTTTTTTTAAAACTTCCCTGTCATCTGTTGCTGGTCCTAGCGTACAAACAATCTTTGTTTTTCTCATAATTACCTCCTAAATCGAAAGAATTTTTGTTAACTTAAATGCTTCATTATCAAATTTTTTTTCCGTATTTAAAGCTTCTTCTATATCAACGTCAAATATTTCACCGTTTTTTGTTCCTAATACTACGTTGTTGTTTCCTTCTATGAGACATTTTACTGCATTAGCGCCCATTCTACTTCCTAATAATCTATCAAAAGATACAGGAGTTCCACCTCTTTGAATATATCCTAATACTGTACATCTAATAGGTACGTCGATGTATTCATTTATTTGGTCCCTAATACTGTAAGCATCCCCAGCTCCTTCTGCCAGCATGATAATACTGTGTTTTTTTCCTCTAGCCATACCTTGAGTGATTTTTTCAGCAACTTCCTCTATTTCTATATTGACTTCTGGAATTAAAACCATTTCAGCTCCTCCCGCCAATCCTGAGTACAGAGCTAAATCTCCACAGTTTCTTCCCATTACTTCCATAATTATTGTTCTTTCGTGGGAAGAAGAAGTATCTCTGATTTTACCGATTGCATCTAAAATCGTCTCTAAAGCAGTGCTAAAGCCAATTGTGTAGTCAGTATAAGCTAAATCATTATCTATTGTTCCTGGTATGCCAATGGTTTTAACCCCTGCTTCACTTAGTTCTTTAGCACCTTTAAAAGATCCGTCTCCACCTATTACAACTAGTCCGTCTATATCTCTATATCTTAAGGTTTCTAAAGCCTCTTGGAACCCTTCTTTTGTCATAAATTTTTCACATCTGGCAGTACCCAAAGTAGTACCGCCTCTATGAATAATATCTGCAACGGAAGATAAATCCATTTTTTCAATATCATTTTCTATTAGTCCTCTATATCCCTTTTTTATACCTAATACATTTATATTATTATAAATCCCATATCTTACAACTGCTCTTATAGCAGCATTCATTCCTGGTGCATCTCCACCGCTGGTTAATACTCCTATTGTCCTCATATTTCCTCCTTAATGGACTTATCAAGTCCCTATCAAGATTTCCTTGTCCCTGTTATTGTATCATAAATTTTTCTATTTATAAATTCTTCATTTAATCACTACATTATCTTCTCCGAGAATATCCTTTAATTCAACTTCGAAGAGTTTATTGGAAGCATCTCCTCTGTATTTTTTTGGTAATTTGTAACTCTTATCTACTTTTTCTATATAAACCGAAACTTCATTCATTCCAGAGTAGTTGTTTATTAATTTAATTAATTTCTTTTTCTCCTTTGAGACATCCTTATCTTTTTCTATTTTTAAATATATCTTTTTGCTTATATCTTTATTTAAAACTGTAAATCTTTCAGCTATTATTTTTGGATTTTCATCTTCCTTATAACTCAACTTGCCTTCTACTAAAACTATATTGTCTTCTTGAATTATTTCACTATATCTATCTAAAATGTTTGGGAAAATTATTAATTCAACAGAACTGTATAAATCTTCTAAAGTAGCAAAAGCCATTAAATTATTGTTTCTAGTTACCTTGTTTTGTTTTTTTATGATTATCCCTGCTATGGAAACTTTTGCCCCGTCGTAAAGTCTTCTATCCATTTCTATACTGTGATCTTGACTTAATTCAATTAATTCAGAACTATTTGTATTACTCATTTCTTCTATTACTTCTTCAAATTCTGATAAAGGGTGTCCACTTAAATATATACCCAACATTTCCTTTTCTAAATTCAATTTTATCTTTTCATTAAATTCTTTAAGTTTTGGAAGATTATCTTTAGGAATATATTTTTGGGTTAAATTATCGCTATCAAATAATGAAACCTGTCCTTCTACATTGTTTTTTCTTTGTCTACTTATACCGTCTATGGTTTTTTCGTGAATAGCTATTAATTGAGATCTATTAGCTCCTGTGCTATCAAAGGCACCCGCTTTAATTAAAGATTCAATCTGTCTTTTATTTAATACTGTAGTAGGAACTTTCTCACAAAAATCAATAAAGCTTTCAAATCTTCCTTTTTCTTTTCTTATTTTAACTATTTCTTCAATAGCTCCAGCTCCTACGTTTTTCACTGCAGCTAAGCCAAATCTAATTTTTCCATCTTTTACTATAAATTTGCCTTCACTGGAATTTATATCTGGGGGTAAAACTTCTATATCAAGTCTTCTGCATTCTCTAATATATTTGGATACAGAATCAGAATTTCCCATAATACTGGAAATTTGAGCTGCCATAAATTCAACTGGATAATATTTCTTAAGCCATGCTGATCTGTATGCTAATGCAGCATAAGCTGCCGAGTGGGATTTGTTGAATGCATAATTTGCAAAATCAATCATTAAGTCATATATTTGATTTGCAGTTTTTTCATCAACTCCATTTCTTACAGCTCCTCTAATTTTAAGGCTTCCACTTTCATCTTTTTTACCGTGTATGAAATACTGTCTTTCTTCTTCCATTACTTTCATTTTCTTCTTGCTCATAGCTCTTCTAACTAGGTCAGATCTTCCCATAGAGAATCCACCGAT
>JBEPWV010000094.1:0-5075 GCA_041642175.1 Clostridia bacterium | reverse complement strand
ATAAGAGGAGCCATATCAATAGGTAGGAGACTCCAAGATCCCTTGGCAGAACTGGTAAAGATAGATCCTAAGAGTATAGGCGTAGGTCAATATCAACATGATGTTAATCAAAAAAAATTAGGAGAATCACTGGATGGAGTAGTGGAAGACTGTGTAAACAGCGTAGGTGTAGACTTAAATACTGCATCAAAACCCTTGCTTGAACACATATCAGGTTTAACAAAATCCACTGCAAAAAATATAGTGAAATACAGAGATAAAAACGGTAAATTTACAAATAGGCAGCAGCTGATGGAAGTAAGCAGATTGGGAGAAAAAGCTTTTGAACAGGCAGCAGGATTCTTAAGAATATATGATGGAGATAATCCTTTAGATAAAACCGGCGTTCATCCGGAAACCTACGACAATACCCTTAAACTGTTGGACAACCTGGATTATTCTTTAAAAGAATTGGAAAAAGAAAAGCTGAATAATATAAAAGCAAAAATTCTCGATATAGAAATAGATGAACCTAAGGTAGATTTAGCTACAGCTGGGAAAAGTTTCAAAAGCCTACAAGATTTAAAGAAACTTAATTTAAATACAAAGAAGAAATCAGCTGAAGAAAAGTATAAAGAGAGAATAGAAGTTTTATCGGAAAAACTAGATATAGGAATACCAACTTTAGAAGATATTGTTAAAGAGTTAAGAAAGCCCGGCCGGGACCCGAGAGAAGATATGCCGGCACCTATATTCAGAAACGATATATTAAAAATTAATGACTTGCAGCAAGGAATGATGCTTAAAGGTACAGTAAGAAATGTTGTTGATTTTGGAGCTTTTGTAGATATAGGATTAAAGCAGGATGGTTTAGTTCACATTTCTGAAATGAGCGATAAATTTATTAAGAATCCTTTAGATGTAGTTCAAGTAGGAGATACAGTAAATGTTACTATTTTATCTATTGATAAAGAAAGAGAAAGAATTTCTCTCAGCATGAAGAAAAAAGGAAAAACTAAATAATATACAAAACTCCCCTTTAAAAGTTAGCTATTCTAACTCTTAAAGGGGAGTTTTAGTTATTCAAGTAATTCATAATTATCGCTATCAAAATTAAAATCTTCTTGTAAGCCTTCAGTTATATATACTTGATGATCTTTATTGATAAAAATAGCTTCTACATCCTCTGTGTTTTCAACCATTTCTATACCTTTGTCCCAACCAGATAATAAAACTGAGGTTGAAAGAGCATCTGCTTCAAAAGATTCGTCTGTTATAATACTAACACTTTTAATTTCAGTATCCACAGGATAACCAGTTTTAGGATTTAATATATGATGGTATTTTACTCCATCTTTTATGAAAAATCTTTCGTAATCTCCGGAAGATACTATCGTAACATCTTTACCAGTGTATACACCTATATTTCCACCTCGGTCTTCGTCAGGATCCTGAATACCTATCCTAAATAAAGAACCGTCAGGCTTATCACCTATAAGCTGAACATTTCCACCTAGGTTAATAATAGCACTTTCAACACCCAGATCGTAAAGTTTTTCTTCTACTCTATCAGCTATATATCCTTTAGCTATAGCACCTAGGTTAGCAATCATGCCATCATCTTCTAAAAATACTGTACTCTCATCTTTATCAATTTTAATCTTTGTATAATCAATCAATTCAATTGCTTTATCGATTTCATCTTGGGTAGGAATTTTTTCAGATCCTGTTCCTATACCCCATAAATCAATAAGGGGACCGGAAGTAATATCAAATAAACCATTTGTTAATTTTGAATATTTAATTGATTTTTCAATTACTTTTATTGTATCCTCAGAAACCTTCACAGGTTTTACGCCGGCATTATCCTTTAATAAATCTAAATCGCTGCCTTCAACATGAACACTTAAAATATTTTCTAATCTTTCGATTTCTTCAAATATTTCTGTAAAATGACTTTCATCATCAGTTCCATATAGGGTTATGTTAACATGTGTATCCAGCAAGAATTCACTTGCACTAATTTTAGAATTGTTAACTACTTCACTTTCTTTGTCTTCGCAACCTGTAATAATTAAAGTTATAGACAGTAATACTAAAACTATGATTATTTTCAACTTATTTCTTTTTCTCATAATACCACCTTAACAAAATAAAAAAACCGGGCGAAGCCCGGCTTTAATAAAATCTAATTTATTGTACAGCTTCGTTGAAAAGTTCAACCATTTCATCAACGTGAATTGAAACACCTGCGATAGCATCAGTATAACCATCTTCTAAAGGAATGTCAAGATCTTGGTTTTCAACTATGTATTCTTCAACTAGTGCAGCTTGCTCGTACCATTCAAGGTCAGAACCTGCAGCTTTCATACCGTAGTCTTCTTTAAGAGCTTTCTTATTATCAAATTCGCCCTCATCATTTTCTTCAGTAGCTACAGCATTTACATTAGTACTAACTATAGTACCGTTAACAACAGTAAGTTGAATCATTGACTTCCAGCCGTTGTCACTTGGCTCACCAACAGCCATTGGATATCCGTCTGTGTAGTCACCTTCAGGAACTGGATCCATAGCTAATGCTTTATCAACTAACTCATAGAATTCAACAACATGAATAGTAACACCTGCGATAGCATCTGTATGACCATCTTCAGAAGTATAAAAATCTTCTGGAACTTCTACTGTCTGATTTTCTAAGAAATAATCTATAGTAGCATCAGCTTGCTCATACCAAGGTGCTATTGCTCCACCGAATTCTACCATACCGTAATCTCCGTTTACAGACTGCTCGTATTTTGGAGTTTGAGGAACTATGTTAGTTCCGTTCCACCTAGCATCTACGAATTCACCGTCTTCAACAGTTAGAACAACATGATATTTCCAGCCTGTTCTACCTGAAAATTCTTCCTCTTCAGCATAGTAGATTCCATCTTCTAATTCACCAGATGTTGTGGAACCTGTAGCTTCATTGAATAGTTCAACCATTTCATCTACATGAATTGATACACCTGCGATAGCATCAGTATAACCATCTTCTAGAGTAATATCTAGGTCTTGATTTTCTACAATATATTCTTCTACTAAAGCAGCTTGTTCGTACCACTCAAGATCAGAACCTGCAGCTTTCATGCCGTAGTCTTCTTTAAGAGTCTTTTTATCAACATAATTTCCATCTTCATCAGTATCTTCTACAGATTGTGCATTTATGTTAGCACTTACAATAGTACCGTTAACTACTGTAAGTTGAATCATTGACTGCCAGCCATTATCACTTGGTTCGCCAACAGCCATTGGATATCCGTCGGTGTAATCACCTTCAGGAACCGGTCCGTTAGCTAAAGCTTTTTCAGCAGTTTCAAAGAATTCAACAACGTGAATTGTAACACCAGCTATTGCATCTGTATGTCCATCTTCAGATGTATAGAAATCATCAGAAACTTCTACTGTCTGATTTTCTAAGAAATAATCTATAGTAGCATCAGCTTGCTCATACCAAGGTGCTATTGCTCCACCGAATTCTACCATACCGTAATCTCCGTTTACAGATTGTTCATATTTAGGAGTTTGAGGTACTACATTTGTACCATTCCACTTAGCATCAACGAATTCACCATCTTCAACAGTCAGAACTACATGATACTTCCAACCTGTTCTACCGGAGAATTCTTCTTCTTCAGCGTAGTAAACTCCATCTTCATAATCAACCCCATCAGCTGGTTCTTCAGCTGGTTCTTCTGGCTCTTCAGCTGGTTCTTCTGGTTCTTCAGCTGGAGAACATGCTACAACACCAGATAAAACTAGTGTCATTACTAAAATAAAAACTAGTATTTTTTTCATAAATTAACCTCCATTTATAATATTTGTTATTATAATAAACTAAATTAAATCAAATTTCAAGGTTTATTACAGAAAAATGTTAATTAAATAACGTTAACAAAATATCTAATTGAGTTATTTTTTTATTTATGTTATAATAATTTGGAATTGTTGGGGTTTTTATAAGAAAATGCTTACAAAATTTACAATTTAAAAAAATTTATAATAAGAGGTGATTATAGTTGGGTAAAAAGATAGTAATCCTTGGAGGAAGTTACGCAGGTGTTAAAGCAGGAAAAACACTGCACAAACAATTCAAGGATAACGATGATGTAGAAATCACATTAATTGACAAGAATCATTTTCATACTCTCATGACGGAACTACATGAGGTAGCGGCTTTTAGAACTGAGCCGGATTCTATTAAAATTGATTTGTTTAAAATTTTTGCAGAAAGAAAGGTAAACGTAGTTGTTGATAAGATTAACAACGTTAATTTTAAAGAACAAAAATTATATTCTGATGAAACTGAATACGACTACGATTATTTAATTCTGGCAACAGGAAATGAAGCAAACTTCTTTGGAGTAGAAGGAGCAGAAGAAAATGCTTTCACACTATGGTCTTATGAAGATGCTATTAAAATAAGAAAGCATGTTGAAGAAATGTTTTTGAAGGCTTCATATGAAAAAGACGAAGAAGAAAGAAAAAGAATGCTGACCTTTGCTGTAGGTGGTGGAGGATTTACCGGTGTTGAAATGGCTGGTGAATTAGGAGACGCTAAAAAAAGTCTATGCAGAAAATACGGCATCGATGAAAAAGAAGTTTTCATATATAATATAGAAGGTTTAGACAGAATACTAAATATGTTGGAAAGTGATGCACAGGTTAAAAAGGTAGAAGATAAATACTACAAAAAGCTTGGAATTGAACTTTTAAAAAATTCTTTTATAGTAAAGGTAGATAAAGATTCCGTAACATTAAAGGATGGAACCGTAATACCTACTCATACTTTAATTTGGACAGCAGGAATTAAAAACTGCGACTTCTGTTCCAGTTTAGGTTTAGAAACAGGAAAAGGTGGAAGAATAGCAGTAGATGAACACATGAAATCTTTGAGCTACGATAATGTGTATGCAGCAGGTGACAATACTTATTACGAAGACGAAGATGGAGAGCTTCCACAAATAGTAGAAGCAGCAGAACAATCAGGACACACAGCAGCACTTAATATAGCAGCTGAAATTAAAAATACAGAAAAACATAAACACGAGCAAAAT
>JBEPWV010000093.1:0-5096 GCA_041642175.1 Clostridia bacterium | reverse complement strand
AATTCTTTACCTTCATAAATCGAAAAATCTGATCGACTTGAAAGATTATCACTGTTAACAATTTTTTTATTATTCAAATCTAAAACTACAACTAACAAAACAATCTTTCCTTTTTTTATAAATACATTTTTGTTTTTACTACTCTTTCACCTGGTATAATTACTCTGCCGTTTTTTACAATCAAATCATATTCATTAGACTTGTTATCTTTTTCATTATTGTCGGTGTTTTCAACCTCTATTCTTTCAAGCTTTTATTTTTTATTGTAGATACACATTTACCTTGAATCTCACATATTAGCATATTTTCACCTTCTTAATTTAAAATATCTGCTATATTATCAAGAACTGTGTCTATTTCTGATTTTTTAGTATAGAAATGAGGTGCAACTCTAATTACATCTCCTCTTGCTGAAGCAATAATACTTCTCCTTCTAAGTTCAACTTCAACATGATGGGAGTCAATTTTATCTGGAACTCTAATAGCAGTTGTCCCACCTTTTTTACTTACATCAAGTGGACTTACAGTATTAAGGTTTCTATCCAAACATCCTTGAAGACAATGAGCACTCAACATATCTATTCTATCTTTAATTTTTTCAACTCCTACCTCATTAATTATTTCTAACCCCGCTTTTGCAGCATAAGCAGTTAGTACAGGAGGTGTTCCAGTATCAAATCTTCTAGTAGTATTTGCCCAATCTAAGTATCTTGATTGGAATAAGAACGGATTTTCTTGTCCAAACCATCCAGTCTCTGAAGGTTTTAACTTGGAAACTAAATCCTTATTTACATACATAAATGCTATTCCTGGTATGCCAAAAAGATACTTTAAATTTCCAGTAGTCAAAATATCTATATTCATTTTCTTAACATCTATTGGCTCTGTTCCTAATCCTTGATATGCATCTACTAGTATTAAAGAGCCTTTTCTATGTGCTATCTCAGCAATTTTTTCTACATCTTGTTTAAATCCATTAAGATAGTATACCTGAGTAATAGAAGTAATCAATGTATCCTCATCTATATAACTTTCATATTCAGATAGTTCAATTTGATGGTTCTCATCAACAGAAATAAAATCTACTTTTGCACCATACTTTTGATGTGCTAACCAAACATAATTTGCTGTAGGAAATTCTGCATCAGTTGTTACTACTTTTTTTCTTTTACCTGTATAGTTTAATGCACTTGCAATTGATGATATTGTTTCTGATACTGATGTTGAAATCGCAATTTCGCTAGGATCTGCATTTATAACCTTTGCAAATTCGGCCTTAGCTAAATTAACTTCATTAACCCAAGCATCCCAATCCATTCCAACTGTATTCCAGTTATCAAGATATTTGTTAATTGCATTTCTTACTCTTGTTGATTGTGCACTTTGAGAGCAATTTGCAACATGTATAACATCTTTTAAAATTGGGAATTCTTGTCTCCATTTGTCCACTTCAGAATCACTAATCAGACCCTTGTATGGTAAAGCTTTTACTTTACCATTATTCAGTACAGTATTGCTTTGACTTGTATTAGCACTGGTTGCTGATTCTGTTTCAACAAATTTTACTCCTAATTTATTTGCAGTTTTCTTAGCAATTGAAGTTACTAAATCATTAGGTCCAACTTGAATTGAATTTTTTCCGCTAGAAGCAGCTATTTCTACGTCTTTTGCAGTAAAAAAAAATTTCATAATTTATCACCTCTTCTTTTAATTTACGTGTTTTTTTAGTAAACATTTCCAATAAACCTTCAATTGGTCTAGGAATAACATAAATAGAAACTAAATTTCCTACTATTTCTTCTGGATTAATGCCTGTAATTCTAGTATATGCTTCATTAATGAATAAAGTCGTACCATCTCCAGAAGCTATAAATATAGCGTCATGAAGACTATTTGCAATTTCTTTAAAATTTAATAATTCACTGTACCTATCTGAATTCATTTCTCATCACCTTTTTATTATTCCTCATATTTTAACATAAATATTCTGAAAATAAAAAAATATTTTTTTCAAACATTATCATGATGCATATTGAAAAATCAAACTCAACTGCCATAATATTATAAACATAATTTTTAAATTAATCATCACAAAAAATGACATCAAACATATAATTATAAGTTTGATGTCATTTATATTTCTTTTTTCCTTTATTTGTTAGTAGATCCTTTATTTCTTATATAATTATGTTTTACATAAGGATTATTTGTATCTCTTTCGTCTATTTCAAAATCTTTTAAATATTTAACTAGGGGTGTTAATTTCTTGAAGCCGTAATTTCTAGGATCGAAATCTGGTCTCTTCTTGGAAAGTAGACTCCCTACTTCTCCTAAAAATGCCCATCCATTATCATCTGCTAAATTATCCACAGTTACAGAAATTAATTTAATTACATCTTTTGGTACTTTGGTGTAAGATTTAGAACTCTTTGAAGTATAGTTACCATTCTTCTTTGTTTTTGATTTTTCTTCTTTTTTGTTATTTGAAGGTCCTAATATTTCAAAATAGATAAATTTATCGCAAGCTACTATGAAAGGACTTGGTGTCTTTTTTTCTCCAATACCAAAAACTTTCATCCCAGCTTCTCTAAGTCTTATTGCCAATCTAGTAAAATCACTATCACTTGAAACTAAGCAAAAGCCATCTACTTTACCTGAATATAAAATATCCATTGCATCTATAATCATTGCAGAATCAGTTGAATTTTTACCAAATGTATAACTATACTGCTGTATTGGGGTTATAGCATTATCAAGTAAATTCTTTTTCCAACCGGAGAGGTTAGGTCTTGTCCAATCGCCATATATTCTTTTTATTGTAGCTGTTCCATAGAGTGCTATTTCTTCCATCATAGCACCAACATCTCCATAAGGCACATTATCTGCATCGATTAATACCGCCAACCTTAAATCTTGTAATTCGCTCATGATTTATCATTTCGATTTTTATTTAATTATGAGTATTTTTTCACCTAAAAACTTAGGTTGTTTGTTAACAGCAATATCAATAATCATTTTTACTCTTGCTAAATATTCTCTTAATTGTGTTTTAAATCCGTATTTAAAACTTACATCTTTAGCATTGTATCCTATTGCTTCTATATTTCTTGAATTAGCTATGAAAATTGCTCTTTCGTTGTGAAATTTTTGGGATATAATAGTAATTTTATCTTCATTGAAAACTTCCTTGCTTCTTACAACAGAGTCTAATGTTCTAAAACCTGCAAAATCTAAAAATATATCTTCTTTTTTCACTCCTTTTTCTATTAAATCATTCATCATGTTTACAGGTTCATTGTATTCCTTTGTACTATTATCACCACTTACAATTATATAATTTATTTTATCATTTTCATATAACTCAACTGTTGCCTCAATCCTGTACTTATAAAACAGATTTTCTCCACCATATGGTGAATATTTTGAGGTTCCCAATAATAATCCTACTTCATTTTGAGGAATATTATCAACATCATCATAAAGATAAGGTTGTGTCCTGAATTCAATATAAAAATTCAATATTAAGATACTTAATATCATTACTAGTGGTGAAAGGAATATTATTTTTTTAATTAGCTTTTTCGTTTCTTTTTTCATTATATCCTCAATGTCAAAACATTATAGCCAAACTTAAAGTTTGGCTATATCTTCTCTATACTGCATGTTATCAAACTCAATAACTTTAATGTTATTATAAACTTTTTTTCTAGCTTTTTCAAGAGATTCAGCTAATACAGTGACAGCTAAAACTCTTCCTCCATTTGTTAGGCATTTTTTATTGACTTTTTTTGTACCACTATGAAATACAATTACATCATTCTCAATATTATTAAGTCCGGTAATAACCTTTCCTTTAGTGTATTTAACAGGATATCCTCCTGAAGCTAATATTACTGTAACTGCTTTTTTTCCCGTCCATTTTAAATCTTTTTCTTCTATAGTTCCTTCAATAGTCTTATTAATAATTTCATATAGATCATTTTCTAATCTAGGTATAACTACTTGTGCTTCAGGATCTCCAAACCTTACGTTGAATTCAAGTACCTTAGCTTTATTATTTTTTATCATAATACCAATAAATAAAATTCCTGTAAATTTTATATTCTCTTCATTTAATCCTTTTTCTATTTTAGAAATAACTTCATTTTTTAAATATATTTTTAATTCATCATTGAAAAGTGGATTAGGTGAAAAACATCCCATTCCTCCTGTATTTGGACCTAAATCTTCATCAAAAGCTTTTTTATAATCTCGAGCACTTTCTAAAGGGATTATTTTATTTCTACTTACTAGGCATAATAGAGAGCCCTCAATCCCTTCTAAAAATTCTTCAATAATTATTTTTTCTCCGGCATCACCAAGTGTTTTGTTTTCCATTAATTTTTCAATAGCTTTTATACCTTCTTCTTTGTTTTCACATATTAGTACCCCTTTGCCTGCAGCTAAGCCGTCTGCTTTTACTACATATGGAGGCTCAAAATCTTTTAATGATTCTTTGGCTTTTTCTGGATTATTGAATTTTTTATATTTAGCTGTTGGTATATCATATTTTTCCATGAATTCTTTTGAGTATATTTTACTACCTTCAAGTTTAGCTCCTGATTTTTCAGGTCCAAAGACCTTGATGTTATTTTCCATTAGTTTATCAGCTAATCCTTCTACTAAAGGTGCCTCCGGGCCAATTACAGCTAAATCTATCTCCTTTTCAATAGAAAATTTAATTATCTCATTTATTTCCTCTGCTTTTATATCAATACATTCAGCTACAGATTCTATTCCTCCATTTCCAGGAAGACAATAAAGTTTTGATACTTTAGAACTTTGTTTTAACTTCCAACATAAGACATGCTCACGTCCACCGGATCCTACTACTAATACTTTCATTTTATCATCCTTTCATTAATGCTTAAAATGTCTCATTCCAGTAAAAACCATAGCAATATCTGCTTCATTACAAGCATCTATAACTTCCTGATCTCTAATTGAACCACCTGGTTGAATTATTACTTTTATCCCTGCTTCTTTTGCAGCTTCTATACTGTCTGCAAATGGGAAGAAAGCATCTGATGCCATTATTGAATCCGTTAGTATTTCTT
>JBEPWV010000092.1:0-5171 GCA_041642175.1 Clostridia bacterium | reverse complement strand
ATAAAAATTACTGCATGGTATGTGGAGAAAAATACGGACTTGGTTATATTATGGATTCAGATAAAGATGTACCAAAGTGTGAAAAATGCGGAGGTAATATAAGACCGGATGTTGTGCTGTACGGTGAAGGTTTGGATACAGAGGTAATAGAAAAGGCAGTAAATCATATATTAAATGCGGATACATTGATAGTAGGAGGAAGTTCTTTAGTAGTAAATCCTGCGGCTGGCTTAATAAGATATTTTAAGGGTGATAACCTTGTATTAATAAACAAAACACCAACGAAGTTTGATAACAGTGCTAATCTTACAATTAGAGAACCCATTGGGGAAACATTCAAAAAATTAATGGAATTATACAGCGAATAAAAAAAAATAAAGCGCTAAAAATGTTCGTTAAATTAAGACAAGAAAAATATTTTTGCAGTAAAACATTTTCCTGAATTAAATTATCTTGTAAAAACACGAATATTCTGATAGTATATTATGCATAATTTCAAACAGGAGGATAAATTTATGAACCGAGTTTTTTACATTGAAACAAAGGATCAAAACAAAGTTAATCTAACCAAAATACTTAACGACCACCCTGAAATAAAGTTCGTCTCTCTGATGGGGATAGATATAGGTGGTAATGGAACCGACGAAAAAATTCCTATTTCTATGTTTATTAAGGATATGGATGATATGTTGGAAAAAGGGATACAAACAGATGGATCTTCTGTTGAACTTCAAGGCATAGCTACACTGGATAATGCTAGAGTAGACTTAGTACCAGACAAAGAAGTTAGATGGTTTATTGACTACAATTACGATTATTACTGCGACATAAATGGTAAACCTGTAGGGACTTTAAGAATTCCTTCTTTTCTAATTCATAATGAAAAAATGGTATGTTCTAGATCGATTCTTAAAAGAACTATGGAAGGATTTGAAAGTAAAATAATTAAACTTTTGGAAGAAAAACCTGAATTAGCCCAAAAATATGGATTTAAATCTGAGGAAATAGAAAAAGTATTATTGACATCAGCTACGGAATTAGAATTGTGGGTTAAGACTCCTGATGACAAGGCTGATATAGAAGCCTTATCAACTTCTCAAACATTAAAAGAGCAGTACTGGAAAAGAACTACTGGATTGGTAAGAACTGTATTAGAAAAATCAATAGAAGAACTTGAAAACTACGGACTTGAACCAGAAATGGGTCATAAAGAAGTAGGGGGTATAGCCAATAAAGTTGGAACAACAGGAAAATTGAAATACGTTATGGAGCAGTTGGAAATAGACTGGAAATATTCTACAGCATTACAAACTGCTGACAATGAGATAGTAGCAAGAGAAGTAATAGAAGATGCATTTAGAAGACATGGGTTAGAAGTTACCTTTATGGCAAAACCTTTAGAAGGAGTTGCTGGAAATGGAGAACACACTCATATAGGTGCAGCTGTTAAACTCAAAAGTGGTAAAATAATAAACTTATTTACACCTGTAGATATGAAAGAAGAATTTTTAAGTGAAATCGGATACGGAGCTTTGATGGGAATATTGAGGCATTATGATATTGTTAACCCTTTTGTATCATCCACTAATGATTCATTTAATAGATTAAAGCCTGGATTTGAAGCACCGGTTTGTACTGTAACGTCTCTTGGAAATAGTAAAGAAATTCCTTCAAGAAATAGATCTATTCTTCTTGGAGTAATTAGAGATATGACCAACAAACTAGCTACAAGATTTGAATTAAGAGCTCCAAATCCATTATCAAATACGTATCTTGTTTTAGCGGCAACCTACCAAGCGGCACTTGATGGTATTACAGCTGTAGTAAATGAAGGACTTAGAGAAGAAGACCTGGAAAATATTATTTCCAAAAAACCAGGAGAAGATGTTTTTTACTTAGAAAAGGACAAGGCATATAGAAGTGAAAAAGATGTATTTGAACATTATACACAAGATGAAAGAAATAAACTTTTCGGAGAAGCACCGTCAACAGTTTGGGAGAATTTAAAGAATTTAAACAACGGCGGAAGTAGAGTAAACCTACTTAAAGAAGAAGGGGCTTTTACAGAAGATTTAATCAGGTCTTATAAGATGGTTATTTTAGATAAGTGGGCTAATGAATTGATAGGGCGAATCATTCCTAATAATATAGAAATACTTAGAAGTTTCAAGAAGCATCATACAGATTTAGCAACTGATCTTGATGTAATAAACTGGGAAAAAATAAACACTATGAGAGTTGAATTGATGAAGGACAGTACCTCAAAACTTTCCTTATTTACAACAATAACAAATGCCATAAAAATTAAAGATTACGAAACTGCATCAGATAAGCAAAAAGAGATGAACGATAAAATGACGGTAATAAGAAACAAATATACTGAATACAAAAGAAATATTATATAATTTGAGCTCCCGGTTTATTCCGGGAGTTTTTATTGATAAATACACATTTTCATAGTAGAATTGAAGATATCAATTTGTGAGAGGTAACTATGAATATATTAAATGAATTATCAAAACTTAGAAAAAGAGCGAATATAAAAAAGACATATACTTCAGACAGACTTATATTGAAAGTTCTAAAACCTCATGAAGCTCAATTAATCCTTGACTATTATTTAAGAAACAAAAAATTTCTCGAAGAATGGGAACCAGAGCGGGGTCAAAACTTTTATACCTACGAATATCAACAGGAGATATTAAAACAAGAATATTTAGAGTTTAAAGAAAAATCAAAACTAAGACTTTGGATTTATAAAAAGGATGAGAAAGAAAAAGTAATCGGCAGTATATGCTTCAGTAATATAATTTACGGCAATTTTTTATCATGTTTTTTAGGATATAAGCTGGATAAAGATGAAATAAATAAAGGTTACACAACAGAGGCTGTAGAAAAAGGCATTTCAATAATGTTTAATGAATATAAACTTCACCGAGTTGAAGCAAACATTATTCCGGAAAACCTTCCTTCTATTAGAGTAGTTGAAAAAATAGGTTTCGAAAAGGAAGGCTACTCCAAAAGATATCTTAATATAGACGGCAAATGGAGAGATCATATACATTTCGCTATATATAATGATAACCTGTAATTTAGTATTAATTGAAAAATGATAATCTCTTTGGTATAATACCTTTTATGTACTATAAAAAGAAATAAATAAAAGATAGGTGAGGCTCAGTAATTATGAAATCATATAATCCGCAAGAAATAGAAAAGAAGTGGCAAGAAATTTGGGAAAAAGAAAATACATTTAGAGCAGATGACAATTCAAATAAAGAAAAATTCTACTCATTAGTAGAATTTCCGTATCCATCAGGTATTGGATTACATGTTGGCCACGTTAGAGCATATACTTCATTAGAAGTTATTTCAAGAAAAAGAAGATTGGAAGGATACAATGTTATGTTTCCCATCGGCTTTGACGCATTTGGATTACCAACAGAAAATTATGCTATACAAACAGGAGAACATCCTAGAAAAGTTACTGATAAAAACATAGAAGTTTTTACACAGCAGCTTAAAAATATTGGATATTCTTTCGATTGGGATAGAACTATTGATACAACCCAACCTGATTACTATAAATGGACTCAGTGGATATTTATTAAGTTATTTGAAGAAGGGTTGGCATTTAAAGATACAACTCACGTAAATTTCTGCAGCGGCTGTAAGGTAGTATTAGCCAACGAAGATTTTAGAGATGGCAAATGCGACAGATGCGGCGAGGAAGTAGTACAATTGGAAAAGGATGTTTGGTTTTTAAAAATAAGAGAATATGCTGACAAACTACTTGATGGACTAAATGAAGTCGACTTTCCTTCAAGAATTAGATTAGAACAGGAAAACTGGATAGGAAGATCATACGGTGCGGAGGTCAAGTTTAAAGTTAAAGATACAGAGAAAGAAATTGAAGTGTTTACTACGAGACCTGATACATTATACGGTGCTACCTTTATGGTAATAGCTCCCGAGCATCCACTTTTATATCAACTTCATGATAAAATAGATAATCATGAGGAGATCCATAACTATCAAGATGAAGCTAAAAAGAAAACAGAGTTTGAAAGAATACAGCTAGCTAAGGATAAAACAGGAGTAGAAATAAAAGGAATTAAAGCAATTAATCCTGTAAACAATAAAGAAATACCTATATGGATATCTGATTATGTAATGATGGGATACGGTACAGGAGCTATAATGGCAGTACCTGGACATGATACTAGAGACTGGGAATTTGCAAAGAAATTTAACATACCTATTATAGAAGTAATAAAAGGTGGAGATATAGAAATAGAAGCCTATACTGATACAAATGATGGAATTTTAGTTAACTCAGAAATAATTAACGGTATGAAGGTAAAACCGGCTATTGATAAAATGATGAAATTCTTAGAAGAAAAGGACTTAGGAAAAAGAACCGTGAATTATAAGATGAAGGATTGGGCTTTTAATAGACAAAGATATTGGGGAGAGCCTATTCCAATAATACACTGTGATAATTGTGGTTCTGTCCCTGTACCTGAAGGAGAGCTACCATTAGAGCTTCCAAAGGTAGAAAAATATCAACCAACAGATACAGGCGAATCTCCTTTAGCAGATATAGATGAATGGGTAAATGTAGACTGTCCAAAGTGCGGAGGACAGGCAAAAAGAGAAACGGATACAATGCCTCAGTGGGCTGGATCCAGTTGGTATTTTTTAAGATATATTGATCCTCGAAATGATAATGCGATAGCATCGAAAGAAAAACTAAACTACTGGCTTCCAGTAGATTGGTACAATGGAGGAATGGAACACGTGACCAGACATTTAATATATTCAAGATTCTGGCATAGATTTTTATATGACATAGGTGAGGTGCCTGTAAAGGAACCTTATGCTAAACGAACTGCTCAAGGTTTAATTTTAGGTGGAGATGGAGAAAAAATGTCTAAATCAAGAGGGAATGTAGTAAACCCTAATGATATTATAGACGAATTCGGTGCGGACACCTTAAGAACTTATATAATGTTTATTGGAGATTACGAAAAACCGGCACCCTGGTCTGATAGTTCTGTTAAGGGATGCAAAAGATTTTTAGATAGGTTGTGGAAGCTGCAGGAAATGCTTGTAGACAAAAAAGGTTACTCTAAGGAACTAGAAACTTGGATGCACAAAACAATTAAAAA
>JBEPWV010000091.1:0-5177 GCA_041642175.1 Clostridia bacterium | reverse complement strand
TGCCTTTACAAAGGCAGTCTATTAACATTTGGTATAAATCTTATTTCCCTTAATATTCGAAAACTTCATAATCGTCAGGTATTGCAAATTCATCATCTGATATGCCACCAATTTTAAGATTACTAACTTCCATTACAGCATTCATTTCTTCTGAACTCCCGGTTACCTCTGTTCTCATTATTACTCCATGTTCTTCATGAATCCAAACTTTACTAGTTGTATTATCTTCTGAAAAAGTTGATTCAATTACATAGCAGGGTTCTCCATTAATTGTTTCTTTTCCTAAGTAGTTAAAACTTTCATCATTCTCAAAGTCAAAATCTTCTGTGTCTCCAAAATCATTAGGACCATCTGCATATTCCGCATCTGTGTCTTCTATATAGACACTTTTGTATGCAGTTTTTGATTGAGGATCTAGATTAGTCATAGAATCTTCAGTCCAAATCAGTATATAAGGAACTCCATCTTGTTCTCCTTCTATTTTCATATTCTCACCTTTAAACCAAAACTTTTGAGTTGAAGTATATTCTCCTGTTGTGATAGTCTGTTCGTAGTAATACTCATCAGGCTTGTTTTGTTCAGATAGAAGTAAAGAAATATCTTCTCCAGTTACACTATCGTCATCAGCAGAGTCATCACTGTCTTCAGAATCATCAACTTCATCTTCCGTATCTTCATTTTCTTCGCTGTCATCTGGATTTTGTTCCTCTTCATCACCATTATCAATTTCCTCGTTGTTTTCTTCAACATCTTCCTCACTTGGACCGCAAGATGTAGCAAAAAGCATCAAGGAAAAAATTATTACAATTATTAAAAAAAACATCCAATGTGATTTTTGATTCCTTATTTTCATATTTCTCTCCCTTTCATAATTAAAATGTTAGTATGTGGTTTTCGACCCAACAAAAAATAGATATATTATGATTAAATTTCTGCAATAATATATTATATAATAGATATACCCTATATAAGGCATATTATACTTAGTAATCTTGAAATTATCGGAACTAGTTTACTTCTGTAGCAACAGGTCGCCGAATAATGGGCAACACACTTGATAAAAATTGGGCAATATAGTATGATTAAGGTACATAAATTAAATAAAAACATTGATATTGCAAGGCTTAAAAATCAAAATTTTGTGGCACGATACTTGCAATATATTTATATGAAAAGATTTGTCAAAAATTTTAGGAGGTATTAATTATGAAAAAAGGAAACCCATATGGAACTCACAGAGTATTAGAGCCAAAAGGAGTACTACCACAACCGGCAATAAAGATTGATAACACAATGGAAATTTACGACAACGAAATACTAATAGACGTACAGACATTAAATGTGGATTCAGCAAGTTTTACCCAGATAAAAGACCAGGCAGAAGGTAAAGAAGAAAAAATTAAAGAAATTATGAAGGGTATAGTAGCTGAAAGAGGCAAGCATCAAAACCCTGTTACAGGTTCTGGAGGAATGCTGATAGGAACAGTAAAAGAAATAGGACCGGCACTTAAAGACAGAGATCTAAAAGTTGGGGACAAAATAGCAACACTAGTTTCACTATCATTAACGCCACTAAGAATTGACGAAATAATCGGAATGAGAAAGGATATCGATCAGGTTGATATCAAAGGACAAGCAATACTATTTGAAAGCGGAATATATGCAAAAATTCCAACTGACTTACCTGAAAATTTAGCATTATCAGTACTTGATGTAGCAGGAGCTCCGGCACAAACAGCTAAATTAGTAAAACCTGGAGACACGGTACTGGTAGTAGGTGGAGCAGGAAAATCTGGAATGCTTTGTCTGTATGAAGCAAAGAAAAGAGCAGGTATTACAGGAAAAGTAATATGTATGGCTCATAGAGAAAGTTCATTAGAAAAAGTTAAGAAACTTAACTTAGCAGACGAATATATAGTTGGTGAAGCAACAGATGCTGTAGGAGTATATGATATAGTTAACGAACTTACTGACGGCGAGCTTTGCGATCTAGTTATAAACTGTGTAAGTAGACCAAATTGTGAAATGTCAAGCATTCTATCCTGTAAAGACGATGGCACTGTTTACTATTTCTCAATGGCGACATCTTTTACAAAAGCAGCATTAGGAGCAGAAGGCGTTGGTAAAGACGTAAATATGATTATAGGAAATGGGTATACAAAAGACCATGCAGAAATTTCTCTACAGATCATGAGAGAAAGCGAAGGACTTAGAAAACTGTACCAAGAAATATATGCATAAAAATAGAAACTTACATTAATTAAAACTTATAGAAAGAGGAGTTAAAATGGCTTATTACAATGAAATACCTTTATGGAAAGATGTAAAGGCAGAAGAATGGAATGATTGGAAATGGCAGGTAAGAAACAGAATCAACACTGTTGAACAGCTTAAAGAAATAATAAACTTAACAGAACAAGAAGAAGAAAATATATCAATTGTATTGGATAAATTTAGAATGGGAATCACACCCTACTATGCAGCTCAAATGGATAAGGAAGATCATAATTGTCCAGTGAGGATGCAGGCGGTTCCTACAATAGCGGAAACTCATGTAGGAGCGGCAGATATGACAGATCCTCTTAGCGAAGATGAAGATTCACCGGTAGAAGGATTAACTCACAGATATCCTGATAGAGTTCTTTTCCTTGTTACAGATCAGTGCTCCATGTACTGCAGACACTGTACAAGAAGAAGATTCGCAGGACAGCAGGATAAAGCAGTATCTACAGATAAAATAGACAAGCAGATAGAATACATAAGAAATACACCGGAGGTTAGAGACGTACTATTATCTGGAGGAGATGCGCTACTGATATCCGATGAAAAATTAGAATATATAATTAAAAAATTAAGAGAAATTCCTCATGTAGAAATAATAAGGATAGGATCAAGAACTCCAGTTGTTTGTCCACAGAGGATCACAGATGATTTAGTAAATATGCTTAAAAAATATCATCCAATATGGCTTAACACTCACTTCAATCATCCTAAAGAAATTACAGAAGAGACTACTGCAGCTATTGCAAAATTGGCAGATGCTGGAATTCCTTTAGGAAATCAGTCGGTACTTTTAAGAGGAGTAAATGACTGTGTACATGTTATGAAAGACTTGGTACAAAAATTAGTTAAAATCAGAGTAAGACCTTACTACATTTACCAGTGTGACCTTTCATTAGGCATAGAACATTTCAGAACTCCTGTAGCTAAAGGAATTGAAATAATTGAAGGGTTAAGAGGACATACTTCAGGATATGCAGTACCAACATTTATTGTGGATGCCCCTGGTGGCGGAGGGAAAATTCCTGTAATGCCAAACTACGTATTGTCAAGAAGTTCAGATAAACTAATTCTTAGAAACTATGAAGGTGTTATTACAACATATACAGAACCTCATTTACCTGAGCTGGAATGCAGCTGTGATGTATGTCAAGGCAAGAAAGAAAGTCACTTATCAGGAGTAGCATCCCTACTTGCTGGAGATAAACTTACATTAGAACCTAGTCATTTAGCAAGAAAAGAAAGAGCTAAAAAAAGAAAAGAAAATCAATAAAAGGAAATACATATGAGATTAATTCAGGATATTAAAGAAAACTACAAAACCCTTTCTATAATAGGACTGGCAAAAAATTCAGGGAAAACCGAAACCCTGAATTATCTCATTCATGAAGCAAAAAAAATAAACTTAAAACTGGGTATTACATCTACTGGAAGAGACGGAGAAAAAACAGATCTAGTAACGGAAACTGAAAAACCTACCATATACGTTGAAGAAGGTATGATAATAGCTACAGGCCGGAAGACCTTGTATTTAACAGATGCGAATCTTGAGCTTGTAGAAGATACTGACATTATAACCCCTATGGGGAGAATAATGATATGCAGAGTAATACAGGAAGGTGAAATACAAATAGCCGGACCTATAAACTCAACTGATATGCAGAAGATAATAAAAATCCTTTGGAAATACGACATAGACAATGTTCTAATAGATGGAGCAGTAGATAGAAAAACCGTGTCTTCTCCATTAATTACTGATGGCTGCATAATAGCGGCAGGAGCAGTTTTAAGTAGAGATGTAAAAAAGGTAGTGGAAAAAACATCTCATATAATTGAATGCTACTCTCTTCCGGAAGTTGAAGATGAACAATTAAGAAAACTTCTTGAAAAAGTAGACACCACTGCAGTAATCAACAATGATTACGAGTTTGAAAAACTGGATGTTAAGACAGGGTTAGGAAACGGTTCTAAAATCAAAAATGCTGTAAATAAAGATACAAAATACGTATTTATAGATGGTGCCTTAACTTCATCCCTACTTAAAAACTTGGTAGACAAAGATGGATTTGATTATACAATAATTTTAAGAGATGGCACTAAAATTTTCACTGAACCCTATACCTGGAACAATCTAAAAAGGCAAGGAATGAAAATAAATGTCTTAAAAAAAATAAACATAGCAGCTGTCACGGTAAATCCTGTATCGCCTTACGGATATGTTTTAAGAAGTGAAGACATGATAAATGGTATAAAAAGAAATACAAAAATTAGAGTATTTGATGTTGAAAAAGGGGGAGAAGATGTTGATAATTAGTAAAAATACTATTAAAAATTTAGACTTTCAGCATATTTTAAATATGATTGAACCCTACTCTCCTTACGGAGTAAAAAAGAAGAAAAAGATGCGAACTTTTATACCTGGTGAAGAAGGTCAGCTAATTGAAGAACTTAATAAGGTAGAATTCTTCTTAAAACATAAAAAAAGAGACGAAATGAAAAACATATTGGCTCACTTCAAGGAAATAGGGGAATCAATAGAGAAGTCTAAAAAAGGATATGTACTGTTGACCGTGGAGTTATTCGAGATTAAAAATTTTCTTATTCAGGTAAATAAATTAATTGAAGCTGTAAATGCCGATTTAAATCTTGAAATAATAAAATTTAATTTTGAAGATATAGAATTAAAAAAATTGACGGAACTTGAAAAATCCTTAGATCCAAAAGAAGATAAACTAAACACTTTTTATATATATGATGAATACTCTAAAAAACTTATAAATCTTAGGAATAGAAAACGTAAGTTAAAAAGAGAGATGAAGGAAGAAAAAGAAAAGATTAAAGAAAATATTAAAAAAGAATACAATTTAAACTTAAATCTCAAGGACGAAGTAGTTATA
>JBEPWV010000090.1:0-5205 GCA_041642175.1 Clostridia bacterium | reverse complement strand
GCATAATCCCTTACTTTATCAACATATTCATTTCCATCTTGTAATAAGCTATCCTCATCAACATTAGCTGCATAAATTACAGGTTTATTAGTCAATAGATTAAATCCCTTTAATAAAAATTTCTCTTCTACAGTATAGTCAATAGAACGAGCAGGCTTTTCATTTTCTAAAGCTTCAATAACCTTGTTAGTTAAGTTTAATTCCTTTTGTAGGCTCTTATCCCCTTTTACCTGCTTAGATAATTTGTCTTGTCTTTTGGTCATAACTTCTAAATCAGCTAAGATTAATTCTAAATTTATTATCTCTATATCTCTTACAGGATCGATGCTTCCTTCTACATGAATTATATTTTCATCATTAAAACATCTAACTACATGTACTATTGCTTCAACCTCTCTTATATGAGAAAGGAATTTGTTCCCTAGACCTTCTCCTTTGCTTGCTCCTTTTACTAAACCTGCAATATCGTAAAATTCAATAATTGTAGGAATAGTTTTTTCAGATTTACTTATTTCTGTTAGTCTATCTAATCTATAATCTGGAACTGTAACTACACCTACATTAGGTTCTATAGTACAGAATGGATAGTTTGCAGAGTCAGCTCCAGCTGCTGTGATTGCATTAAATATTGTGCTTTTACCTACATTAGGTAGTCCCACAATTCCCATTTTCATAATATCATCCTTCCTTTAATCCTTGAATATTATATATTAATTATAAAATTAATTCAATATTATTTTTTCAAAAGTTAACCTAATGTTAACATAGCTTTAACCAATATAAAACATAAACATTTAATATAAGTGATATTATATTAATGTGTTCTTATAAATATTTATATAGTATGATAAAATATAAATATAATTTAGGATAGAAAGGAAGGGAGGTAAATATATGAGAGTTAAATACGATAAACAAATAGAAGAATTAAATGAAAGCATATTGGAAATGGGTGCTATGGCGGAAAAAATTCTTGATATGGCCATAAAATCTTTGTTAGAACAGGATTATCAACTTGCTCAAAAAGTTATAGACTTAGAAGATGAAATAGATTTAAAAGAAAAGAAACTTGAAGAAAAATGCCTTGAATTAATAGCCTTGCAGCAACCTGCTGCTGGTGATTTAAGAAGAGTTATAGCAATTATTAAAATGATTAATGATTTAGAAAGAATAGGAGATTTGTGCGAAAACATTGCTGAAATCGTTATAAAAATCGGTAAAGAAGAATTTATAAAGCCTTTAGTCGATACTCCAAAAATGGCCGACATAACTAAAGAAATGATAAAGTTATCTCTGGATTGTTTTGTAAAAGAAGATATAAACCTTGCATATAAAGTATATAAAATGGATGATATCGTCGATGATTTATATAGAGATATCTACACAGACTTATTATTTGAACTATCCCAAGACATAGGGATTATGGCTCAGGTAGTTAATCTTTTATTTATTGGAAGATATTTAGAGAGAATTGCAGATCATTCAACAAATATATGTGAACATGTAAACTATATTGTTACCGGGGAAAAATCCTTTCCTAAAAAATAAACAGATACAATAAATGAAAGAGTCTTTACATAAAGGCTCTTTAGTATTGACCTTTCTTACTAATTATGAGAAAATAAAACAAAGTAATTAAGTAAAGAGGGGATTTATATGCCAGATTTTAATAATATTGAAGTAAATATTTGCGGACAGAAGTTTCACGTTCAATCTGACGAAAACGAAGAATATATAAAAAAGATTGAGGAAATGATAAATAAAAAAATTGATCATTTCAAAGAAAGCAATAAAAAATTTGATAATTATTCTTCTCTTGTTTTCACTGCATTTTTGCTGGCGGATAAATATTTAAAACTAGTAGATAAACTTGAAGAGGTAGAAGACAATAAAATTAAGTTATCAGAAATTAAAGATATGAAAAGTCAGATGCAGAAATACAAAGACAAAATAGCAAAATTGGAGGAAGAAAAAGAAGAAAACCTCCAGGAACTAGTTCAAAAGAACAACGACTATAATAATATGAAAAATAAAATTGAAGAGCACAAAAAAGAACTAGAAGAAAAAGGCGACGAGTTGGCAATAACGAAAGATATCTTAGAAGAAACGGAAACAAGAGTGAAAGAGTTGAAGAGGGAACTTTTCCTGCTGAGGGAAAAAAGAGAATTAAATGATTAATAAACTGATTAATTTCAGTTTATTTTTTTTAAAAAAATTTGAGAATTTAAACCTCTTATAATATAATGTAGAAATGTAGAAATAAGTAAAATTTTTAACGAGGAGATTTAATGAAGGATAGAATAAAAAAACTACTTGAGTTTGATAAAATCCAAAGAAAACTTATAGAAAAGGCTGCAACAAGGTTAGGCAAAGAAAAAGCAGAGAACATAGACATATTTAAAGATATAAATATTATATCCTCTAAGCTAGAAGAAACTGAAGAAGCATTTAAAATACTAGCTGAAATTGGAGAGCCTCCATTAGGAGGGATTCATAAAGTTTCTAAAGAAGTGGATTTTGCTGTAAGAGGAAGAATGCTTAACCCGGGAAGTATCTTAGAAGTAGGGGATACCTTAAGAGCAGCAAGAAATTTGGATAATTTTTATAAAAAAAACAAGGAAGACTTCAAATATAAAACCATAGAAAATTTAATTACAAATTTAAGTTCCAATAAATGGCTTGAAGACAAAATAGAAAATGCAATAATAAGTGAAGAAGAAATTTCGGATAATGCAAGTAGTGACTTAAAAAAAATAAGAAAAAAAATAGATGATAAAAACTCTAGTATTAGAAGTAAACTAAATAGTATTATTAGTTCATCGGATAACCAAAAATATTTACAGGATAGTATTATTACCATCAGAAATGATAGGTTTGTAATACTAGTTAAACAAGAGCATAGAAATAAAATCAGAGGGTTAATACACGGACAATCATCTTCGGGAGCTACATTGTTCATAGAACCTTCTAGTATAGTTGAGCTAAACTCGGATATATCTAATTTAAAAATAGAAGAAAAAAAAGAAATAGAAAGAATTTTAAAAGAATTATCACAAGATATAGCAAGCTTTAGTGAAGAGATATATAATAATGAAAGAATTTTTAAGGAACTTGATTTTATATTTGCTAAAGGGAAATTATCCCTTAGCTATACTGGAGCTAAACCATCTCTAAATACAAATGGATATATAAACATAAAAAAAGGCAGACATCCATTAATACCTGAAAAGGAAGTAGTACCTATAGATGTTTATTTGGGAGACGAAAATAAAACCCTTGTAATTACCGGTCCAAATACCGGAGGAAAGACTGTAACATTAAAAACCATTGGCTTGTTTACGCTGATGACTCAAGCGGGACTACATATACCAGCAAGTTTTGGCAGTAATATGGGGATATTTAATAATATTTTTGCTGATATAGGAGATGAGCAAAGTATAGAACAGAGTTTATCTACTTTTTCATCACACATGACAAATATTGTAGAGATACTTAAAAGAGTGGATTCAGAATCCTTAGTATTATTAGATGAAATAGGAGCAGGGACAGATCCTGAAGAAGGAGCAGCCCTGGCAATCACAATATTAGAAAAACTTTTAGATGTAGGATGTACTACGGCAGCTACCACTCACTACAGTGAACTGAAAATATATGCCCTTACCCAAAAGGGAGTGCAAAATGGAAGTGTTGAATTTGACGTAAAAACATTAAGTCCAACCTATAGAGTTTTAATAGGAGTGCCTGGAAAATCTAATGCTTTTGAAATATCTAGAAAATTAGGTCTGGAAAATGAAATAATCCAAGAGGCAAAGAACAGACTGCAAGCTCATGAAATAGAGTTTGAAGATGCTTTAGCTAAAATTGAGACAGATAGAAAAGCCAGCGAGGAAGAAAGACTTGAAATAGAAAAACTAAAAAAGGTACAGGAAGAAATAAAAAACAAGCTTCAAGCAAAAGAAAAAGAGTTGAAAAATAAAGAAGATAGAATGATACATGAAGCAAAGAAAGAAGCGAGACATATAGTAGAGAAAGCAAAAAATGAAACAGCTGATATAATCAGACAGTTGAGAGAACTTAATTTTGAAATAGAGAAAGAAAAAAATATTAAAATAAATCAATTAAGAAATGACATTAACACTAAAACAAATGAATATAAATCCACTGTTGATTTATCTAGAAACTTCGAAAAGTCAGAAGAAGAACTTGAAAAAGGCGATTATGTACTTATAAGAAATCTAAATCAAAAAGGTACAATTATATCAGATGTAGAAAAAGATAATGAAAAAGTTACAGTTCAGGTAGGAAGTATGAAGCTAAATGTAGATTACAACAGCTTGAAAAAATTAGAAAAAGAGAACCAGGAATTAAAGTCAACTTCCGGTTCTAAAAATATTAATTTAATAAATAAAAGAGTTAAACCAAGTATAGATATTAGAGAATTTAATCTGGAAGAAGCGTTTTTAGAAGTTGATAAATATTTAGATGACGCATATCTGGCAGGACTTAATGAAGTAAGTATAATACACGGTAAAGGGAAAGGAATTCTTAGAAGAGGAATAGGACAGTACTTAAAGGGACATAATCTTGTGAAAGAATTTAGATTAGGAAGCTTCGAAGAAGGTGGAGACGGTAATACAATTGTTAAATTAAAGCAGAGGTAAAAAATGATATTAGTTAGTGCATGTTTATTAGGAGTCAACTGTAAGTACAGCGGAGGAAATAATAAAGTCGAAGAGTTAAAAAAGCTATTAGATGATGAAATATTAATACCCCTATGTCCAGAACAACTTGGAGGTCTGGAAACACCTAGAAATCCGTCAGAAATAATACTTAAAGATGGGTTCAGACATGTTGTAGATAAAAAGGGAAATGATGTAACGGTACAATTCATTAAAGGTGGGAAAGAGACCTTAAAAATAGCAAAAATGTATAATATAAAAAAGGCTATTTTAAAATCAAACAGTCCCTCCTGCGGTTGTGGTAATATATACGATGGTACTTTCTCAGGAAAGCTTGTAAAGGGAGATGGAATAACAGCGGCTCTTTTAAAATCAAACAATATAGAAATATTAAATGAAGCAAATTACTTAGAAAAATTGAAATAAAAACTACTATATGCTAGTATCAAATATAGTAAAATCCTATGGAGGTTAGTTAATGATAGATTACAAAGATTCCCTAGCGGAGTTGATATCAGAAAGTGTA
>JBEPWV010000089.1:0-5220 GCA_041642175.1 Clostridia bacterium | reverse complement strand
TCTTTTGGGTTCTGGCGATAAATATGGACTATCCGTCTCTATAAGAAGATTTTCAAGAGGAATTTTTTTTACAACTTCTTTTACTCTTCTAGCATTTTTGAAGGTAACTGGTCCTGCTATAGAAATCATAAATCCTAATTTAATAAATTCTACAGCCATTTCGTAACTTCCAGAATAACAGTGGATTATGCCTTTCATTCCTTCGTATTGTTCATCTTTTAATATTTGGAGTATATCTCCATGTGCTTCTCTATCATGAACTATGAAAGGAAGCTTTAATTCCTTAGCAAGTCTAATCTGTTCTATAAACCACTTTCTTTGAATATCTCTCGGTGAATTATCGTAATGATAATCTAAACCTATTTCACCTATTGCTATAACTTTATCTTTTTTTGCTAAAGATTTGATTATTTGCAAACTATCTTTATCCATCTCTTTTGCACTGTGAGGATGAAATCCAACAGCAGCGTATATATTTTTATGCTTTTGAGCTGTGTTTACTGCTTTCACAGAGGATGTCATGTCTGCTCCTGGATGAAGTATAATATCTATACCGTCATTTTCCATGTTTTTAATTATTTTCTCTCTATCTACATCAAATCTTCTATCATCAATATGAGCATGACTATCTATAAGCATTTTATCCCCTTTCTTTTTATGATATTTTTGCTCCATCTGGTATATCCTCTAATGTTGAAACTAAAGATAACTTCTTACCTTCTTCAGCAGCAAGTACCATTCCTTGAGATTTTACTCCTCTAAGTTTTACCGGCTTTAGATTGTATATTACTACTACTTTTTTATCTACTAAATCCTCCGGCTTGTACCATTTTTTAATTCCTGATACAATCTGTCTTTCTTCATCACCTATTTTAACCTTTAAAATATAAAGCTTATCAGCATCAGGATGATCTTCACAGCTTAAAATTTTAGCAACTCTAAAGTCTAACTTCCAAAATTCCTCAATACTTACTTCCTCAACTTCTTCTATTTTATCTTTTGTTTTTTCTTCTACTTTTTCTTTTTTATTTTTCGTAATATTATCCTCTATTTCTTTTAGCTTTTTATCTTTATCAATTCTGGAAAATAAAATTTTAGCTTCTCCTACTTTATCTCCTACCTGTATACCGTCAAAGCTATTTAGTGATTCAAAGGTATTTTTATCCGTATTAAGCTGTTCTAAAATTTTTTCAGCAGTTTCAGGCATAAATGGTTGAAGTAGCACAGCAGAAAATCTGATTGACTCAAGTAAGTTGTATAAAACAGTAGATAATCTACCCTTTCCATCTTTATCTTTACCTAGTATCCAAGGTTGTGTTTCATCAATGTACTTATTACTCCTTCTTAAAAGTGTGAATATTTCATCAAGAGAAGAAGCAACTCTTAAATCCTTCATTTTTTCCTGCAGGTTTTTTGGAGTTTCTAGTGCTAAGCTTATCAATTCATCATCTATATCTTCTTTTTCTTCCGGTTTTAGAACTTCACCATTAAAATATTTTTTAACCATAGTAATTGTTCTATTAACTAAATTGCCAAGTACGTTGGCCAATTCAGAGTTTATTCTCTCAATTAAAAGTTCATAGGTGATAGTACCATCATTTGAAAAAGGCATTTCATGCAGTAAAAAATATCTTACCGCATCCACTCCAAATAAATCAACTAAATGATCAGCGTAGATTACATTTCCTTTTGATTTGCTCATTTTACCTTCTCCAACCAATAACCATGGATGTCCAAACACCTGCTTAGGCAATTCTACTCCTAAGGCTATAAGTATACTAGGCCAATATATAGTATGGAATCTTAAAATATCTTTACCAATTAAATGAACATCTGCAGGCCAGAATTTTTTAAATTTATCGGCGCTTTCACCATAAGGATTGTACCCTAATCCTGTAATGTAATTGCTTAAAGCATCTATCCACACGTATATAACATGTCCGTCATCTATAGTCACTGGAATACCCCAGTCAAAACTGGTTCTAGACACACATAAATCCTGCAGGCCAGGTTTCAAAAAATTATTTAACATTTCATTTTTTCTAGATTCTGGTTGTATGAAATTTGGATTATCTTCTATATGTTTGATTAATTTGTCTGTGTACTCACTCAATTTAAAGAAGTATGCTTCTTCTTTAGTATTTTTAACCTCTCTACCACAGTCAGGGCATTTGCCATCGACAAGCTGTCCTTCTGTAAAAAATGACTCACAAGGTATACAGTATAGACCTTCATATTCATCTTTATAAATGTCTCCCTGTTCATATAGTTTTTTAAATATATTTTGTACTATTTCTTTATGTTCTTTTTCAGTAGTTCTTATAAATCTATCATATGAAGTATTCATTAAGTCCCAGATTCTCTTTATTTCACCAGCTATCTCATCCACAAGCTCTTGTGGTTCTTTACCTGCTTTTTCTGCATTAATTTGCACTTTTTGTCCGTGTTCATCTGTTCCAGTTTGAAAATATACATCATATCCCTCTAATCTTTTAAATCTTGCAATGCTATCCGCTAGTACTATCTCATAGGTATTTCCAATATGAGGTTTTCCTGAAGTATAAGCTATTGCTGTGCTTATATAATATGGTTTTTTGTTCATATTTTGTCCTCCTTTTGTATTATCAATCATCTGAATTCTTAATTATCAATAAAAAAAGCCTCTTAATTATATTAAGAGACGAGTTATCGCGTTACCACTCTTTTTCGTATAAACTTTGCAGTTTATACCTTAGTAGGTAAATTACCTTGGATCTATAACGTAATCCTCACGTCACCCTCTAACTATTCGAGGGCAAAGCTCCAGGACCATCTTCAGCTTAATATCTTGCACCGCCTCTCACCCAATACGGCTCTCTTTAGAAAGATTCTTAAACCTACTTTTCCTTTCACTGCTTTTGAACTATTATATTAAAATATATATAAAATTTTAGTTTTTGTCAAGAATATAAATTATTTCACGATTTCATACATGCTTTCGGCTTTATCTTTAGGAGCGTGATCTAGTAGCTCTTTAATAATAATTTTCATAGTATTATCTCCGTATAGTATTTCTACCTTATCTCCTATATTTACATCATTTCCAGGTTTAGCTTGACTTCCGTTTATTAAAACTCTTCCGGATTCGCAGGCCTTTTTAGCCGAGGTTCTTCTTTTTATTATTCTTGAATTTTTTAAAAATTTATCTATTCTCATATTGCCGCCTTTCTTAAATTAAAAATCAGGCTAACGCCTGACTTTTAATTACTTGTTAACTGCTTCCTTAAGAGATTTCCCCGCTTTAAAAACTGGTGCTTTAGAAGCTGGAATATGGATTGTTTCCTTAGGATTTCTAGGATTTCTTCCTTTTCTAGCTTTTCTGTCTCTTACTTCATATGTTCCGAATCCAACTAATTGAACCTTACCACCATCTTCAAGTTCTGCTTGTACTGAATCCATAAATGCGTTTAATGCCTTCTCAGCATCTTTTTTAGTAAAGCCTGTTCTTTCAGCCATACTTGCTACTAATTCTGCTTTATTCACAAAAAACCCTCCTTGTAAAAATATTTTTATTATTGCAAATTCCATTTCGGAATTTATTGCCTTTTTGATTTCTCCCATAATTCATCCATGTCTTCTAGTGACATATCTTCGAGAGATTTATTTGAGTTATCTTCTATATACTTAAATCTTTCTATAAATTTATTTACAGTACGATTTAGTGCAATGTCCGGATTAATTTTAAGAAATCTAGAAAAATTAACTATTGCAAATAATAAATCTCCCAGTTCATCTTCAATTTTATCCTTATCAAACTTACCGTACTCTTTAAGCAATTCGTCAAGTTCTTCATGGATTTTTGATACTGCTCCATTTATATCAGGCCAATCAAAACCTACTTCTGCTGCTATTTTCTGAATTTTATAACTTTTTGTTAGTGGAGAAAGGGCTTTTGGAACTTCCATAAGTTTATCATAATATGTATATAACTTTTTTTCTTTACCCTTAATATATTCCCAACTTCTTAAAGCTTCTTCTTCATTTTCTGCATCAATATCTCCAAAAACATGAGGATGTCTTTCATTTAACTTCTTACATATACCTGTGTATACGTCGTAAATATTGAAATATCCCTCTTCTCTGGCTATTTGTGCATGAAACACTACTTGAAGAAGCAGATCTCCTAATTCTTCAACAAAATTTTCATAATCTTCCTTTTCGATAGCATCAACAACCTCATAAGCTTCTTCTATTAGGCAATCTCTTATTGATTCATGAGTTTGTTTTCTATCCCAAGGACAACCATCAGGACCACGGAGAGTTTCCATAGTCTTTAGTAAATTATTTACATTATACAACTCTTTTGTTGATTTTTCAATACTTTCAACAAAAATATATGTGGAAAATGAATATTTTTTTAGTTTATCTACCTTTAAAACAGATAATTCCATTGTTTTTTCTGAAATGACATCGATTATGTTAACTTTATATTCGTCTCCATAAATTTCTCCCAAGTCTAATTTTATTTTTTCAGCGATATCACTATTATATATTTGAGTAAATAATAGATTTGAGTTTATATCAATGTCGTAAAAATCATAGGCTTCTCCAGACAAAGTTTTTAGATTTTCATTATTTTTATCTATTAAACTAATAGCTTTTTGCCAAAAACTAATACTATCTATTATTTCCACTTCTATATCATCAATTTTATTTTTTATAAAATATTCTGTAACCATATCTCCAAAATAGGGACTTCCCGGCACGTAATAGTAAATATTATTTTCATTATTTAATTTTCTTATTATCTCATCTATTATACTTTCATACACATGGTCTAAATTTTTCTTCTCTTCAAAGTATTTATCGAAAGTTTCAAATTTTATCTTTTCTTCTCTTAAATACTCAAAAAAAGGATGTCTATTAGTTCTAACATATTTAAAACCATCATCTTTTAAAGTTCTATATCCTTTCAAAGATATGTCATCGATTTTTTTTGTTCCTGTACCAACAATAGTAAGTTTTGGCATTTATTCCTCCTACTTCATAAGTTTAAACTTCACAAGAAATTTTTCTATTTTTTCTCCTTTTGGTAGTAGTTCTAAATCTTTCTTAGTAATAGCCTTTGTCAGAGGAAGGGCTATTATATATACTACAACTCCAAGGGCTACTGAAATTAATGCTGATAGTTTCATTCCTAAGGATCCCTGCATTAATGAGTATCCGGCAAATACAATAACT
>JBEPWV010000088.1:0-5260 GCA_041642175.1 Clostridia bacterium | reverse complement strand
ACATTTTTAGGAGCTAGTCATGGTAAACAACATTAAGAAATATTTTTTCTCAAAAGATGAATATTTTTACAAAACAATGTTTTTAATTGCTCTTCCCGTTGTTATACAGCATATTATAAGTATCGGCCTTAATTTAGTAGATACGGTTATGATAGGCAGACTAGGGGAAGATTTTTTAGCAGCTGTTGGTATTGCTAACAGAATTTACTTTTTATTTACCATTTTTTGCTTCGGTTTATACAGTGGCGCTGCAGTTTTTATATCTCAATATTGGGGAGTCAGAGATATAAAGAATATAAGAAAGGTTTTTGGAATAGAAATAACCTTCGGTATTTTAATAGCTTTAGTTACTTCATTACTTGTGCAGCTGTTTCCTCATCAAATAATGAGTATATTCATAGATGAAGAATATGTTATTTCTTTAGGTATTCAATATTTAAGGATTATATCCTTTAGTTATATTATTACTGCAATTTCTTTTGCCATAAGCTTTAACTCTAGATCAGTTCATTTATTAAAGAAACCTACTATAATAAATGCAACTGCAATTAGTTTGAATACCTTTTTAAACTATATTTTAATTTACGGAAAGTTCGGGTTTCCTGCCTTAGGTGTAGAAGGTGCCGCTTATGCTACTCTAATTGCAAGAAGTGTAGAATTTATATTAATGGTATCCGTTATATACTTTGATAAAAATCATCCTTTCTCCGCCAGTTTTAAAGAACTTACCAACTGGGGAATGCCAATGGTTAAAAGAGTCTTTAGAACATCTTTACCAGTAGTAGGTAATGAAGCTGCCTGGGGTATAGGTACTACCATATACTATATAGCTTACGGCATGATAGGTCCTGAAGCCATTGCTGTAGTTCAGGTTGCCTTTGTTATTTCAGATTTTTTTCAATCAGTATTTTTTGGAATAGGTAATGCATCAGCAGTTATGGTAGGTAACGAAATTGGAAGAGAAAAGTTTGATAAAGCTTATGATTATTCAAAGAGATTTATAGTAATCACATTTAGTATAGCAATAATAATGTCCTTTCTATACTTTTTTTCAAGAAATATAATAGTAGCTTTTTATGGTTTTAATGCAGTCACTAGCTCAATTTTAAATAAAACAATAATTGTATCGGCAATCTTTTTAGCACCTAAAATGCTCACCTATCTCATTATTGTAGGTATTTTAAGAAGTGGTGGAGATACAAAATTTTGCTTAATACTTGAATTTATATGTGTTTGGGCTATAGGTATACCCCTCTCCTTCTTCTCAGTGTTAGTACTTAAACTACCTATACATTTAGTATTAGCATTAGTTTTTTCAGAAGAACTGATACGACTAGTAATTGTACTTAAAAGATTTGAAAGCAAAAAATGGATAAACAATTTAATTACCTAATTGTTTATCCCTAACTTTTTATTTGTAATTATAATATTTAGGTTTTTATCTATAAAGTGTTTAATCATTTTTATATCATCTACTGTGTATGTATTAATCTTATATCCTTCATTAGCAGCTTCATCTATAAAATCATCTGTTACAGATAAAAATTGAGGATGAATGTAATCTGCCTTTAGCTTATTTAGATAGTCCCAGGGTTTATATAAAGAAGCTTCTACAAGAGCTCCAGTCTTTATACTAGCATCAATTTCTTTACACCTTAATATAGAATAGTGATCGAAGGAAGAAATTATAATTTTATCTTTATTGTAATATTTATATATCTCATCTATAACTTTTTTTTCTATATCTTTATAAAATCTGTATCCGGCTTTTATTTCTATATTTATTCCAAAGTCCTTATTTTCAAAAAATTTCAGAACTTCTTTTAGGGCAGGAATTTTTTCTGAAGCAAATCTTTCATTAAATTTTTTTCCGGCATTTAGTTTCTTTATGTCTTTATAATTGAAATCTTTTATAAATCCAGTACCTTCCGTTGTCCTATCCAATATGTAATCGTGAATTAATACTAGCTCACCATCTTTCGTCATATGCACATCTAGCTCTATACCATCCATGCCTGCTTCATAGGCTTTTCTATATGCTATCATGGTATTTTCAGGATATAAGCTGCTAAGTCCTCTATGGCCGTATATCTTTGTCAAGAGATTCCTCCTATATAAAAAATTAAACTTCACGATATCATAGTTGCCGTGAAGTTAAGATTATTTTAGTAAATCTGTATTTTTCCCAGCCTTTAATATAAAACCAGGAAGTTTCGTGTTAAATAATTTACCTACTTTTTTTGCAATACTAATAGTTTTATCTATATCTATACCTGTCTTTATTCCCATCTCATCAAGCATATGAAGAACGTCTTCTGTTACAACATTTCCAGCTGCTCCAGGTACAAAGGGGCATCCACCTAGTCCACCAAAAGAAGTGTCAAACCAGTTAATTCCTGCTTCCATTCCGGCAAAAATGTTGGCCATTCCCATTCCTCTTGTATTGTGAAAGTGTAATATCCATTTTACTTCAGGATATTTTTCTTTCATTTGGGTGCAAACTTCCTTCACCTGCTTCGGCATAGCCATTCCTGAGGCATCGGATAGTGAAATCTCTTGTATTCCGAGTTTTATATATTTCTCTACAATTTTTTCTACATCTACTATAGGAATCTTATATTCCCAAGGAGAACCAAAAGGCATAGATATAGAACCGGATATATCAATATTATTTTTATTAGCTAAATCTACAGATTCTTTAAAGCCAGCCATACTTTCTTCCGGCGTTTTATTAAGATTTGCCAAATTATGTCCTCTAGATGCAGATATGTTTAGCTTAACTTTTTTACATCCACATTCAGCTGCTCTTTCCACACCCTTAGCATTACCTACCAATCCTCTGTACTCTACATCATCTTTTAAATCTAATTTTTTAAAAACTTCATCTGTATTTGCCATAGCTGGTACTGCTTTAGGATGCATAAAAGAACCTACTTCTATTACTTTAAATCCTGCATCTACTATATCTTTTATTAAATCAACTTTTTCATCAACCGTTAAAATTTTGTCTTCGTTCTGTAGTCCATCTCTTGGTCCTACTTCACAAAGTACAACTTTCTCTGGTAGCATAGTTTATTCCTTTCTAAGGTTTTTCATAATTATATCCAAGAGCTCTAGATATTTCCATAGCTGTTTCTTTAGTTTTTTCTATTTTCTCGTTTAATTTATCATCTAAAAATCTTACTGAAGGTCCTGATAAAGATAAGGCTGCTATCAATTTTCCGTTTATATTATAAATAGGACACGCTATACCTACCAATCCTTCTACTCTCTCTCCATTACTAAATGAATAGCCTTGTTTTGAAACCTTTTCCATTTCATTCTTATCAATGTTGGGAAATTTCTCAATCATTTTATTTAATTCTTCTTCAGTCATATGAGCTAAGAATATTTTTCCAATTGATCCTTTGTTAATTTTAAGTCTATCTCCCACATTTATAATTTGTTTCAAAGTTCTATTAGCTTCAATTCTCTCAATACATAACTTATAATCTCCATCATGTACGAACAAACTTACATTTTCATTTAAATTATTTTGGAGTTTTTCCATATAACTTTTTGCTATTTCTTTAAAATTTACATCTATACTTTGCAAACTTACATTTCCTAATCTAGCAATCATAGGCCCTAAAAAGAATTTCTTATTACTTTCATCTCTTTCTAGATAATGTTTATCCATTAATGAGTTAACTAATCTATGAGCTGTGCTTGGAGAAAGATCTGTTTTATCAGAAATTTCTTTCAAAGTTAATTCTTCATCTTCTAAAAAACACTCTAAAATATCCAATGCTCTATTGATGGATCTTGTTTTTGATTTACTTACTTCCAAATTTTATCACCTCTGAATTTAATTTCACTCCGTGGTATTATAACATATTTGTGAATAATTTCAATACAATTTTATTAAATTATGTCATTAGATTTTTAATAACTTCCTTCATATCTTCTACTGGAGCTTTTTTGTCAGTCCATATTTCAAAGGCTTCTGCTCCTTGATTAATTAACATTCCCAACCCACTTTGAATTCTGCATCCTTTGTTTTCTGCTTCTCTTAACAATTTAGTCTTAACTGGATTATATACAATATCTGTTACTAAATGCTTTTTCAATAATAAGTCTATGTCTAAGGGACATCCTTCAATATTTGGATACATTCCTAAGCTTGTTGTGTTTATTATAATATCAACTTTGTTTGTTGTTTTTTTCATATTTTCTATATTATTGATATCAACATATGAACAGCATCTTGTTACCTTGTTATTAATTTCTTCTGATAATTCCTTAGCCTTATTTACTGTTCTATTTGCAATAAATATCTGTTCTGCACCTTTATCTGCAAGTGTCATTGCAATGGATCTACTTGCTCCACCTGCTCCTAATAACAAAAATTTATTTTCAGTAATATTAATTTTACTATTACTTTCTAACGATTTTACAAATCCCGTACCGTCGGTATTATAACCAATTAGTTTTCCACCAGAAATTTTTACAGTGTTTACAGACCCTATCTTTTTTGCCAATGGGTCAATTTTATCAAGAAATTCCATAATTTTTAATTTATATGGAATAGTAACATTGAAACCAATAAATTTCATATGCTTTATTCCTTTTAGAACATCTTCAATGTTATCTTCTTCTATTTCTAAAGGTAAGTATAAATAATTTAAATTGTTTTTCTCATATGCCTTGTTGTGCATTATTGGCGAAAAACTATGTTCAAGAGGGTTTCCTAATAGTCCTAATAATTTGGTTTTTGTATTTATCATCTTTAATCCTCCATTAAATATTATTAATATATATTCTCTTACCTTCCTCAGAAGATATATAGGCAGCATAAATTATTTTTGTAATATCAAAAGCTATATCAAAGTTAGAGATTGGTTCTTTGTCATTAGCCACTGAATCAATAAAGTCTTGAAATTGATTAGAATATCCTCTCAAAACTTCATCAGATATAAAAGCTTTATTCCAACCGATTTTTGTTGGAAGCATCTCTGCTATTTCAATATCTTCTATTCTATCTTCATCCAAAAAATATGTTTCCATGGAATCAGTGGGCGTCATGTTGCATCTAAAAGAACTGTCATTTGTATAAATGTTTATATAATTTCTCGTTCCTCCTAAACATATATCTGCTGCTGTTATTAAAGCTTTTGTCTTATCAGAAAATGTAATTATTAATGTTGCTATATCTTCAACATCAATAGGGTTACATGTGAAATGTTTTTTTTCTTCATTATTTAGCGTTTCATATACATGA
>JBEPWV010000087.1:0-5283 GCA_041642175.1 Clostridia bacterium | reverse complement strand
GAGAGCCTTCTACATCTCCCAATCCTCCGCTAGCAGCAAAAGGTTTAACTTCTGATGCTACATATAATACTTTCATAAAATCGCCTCCTATATTACTGAATCTTTTTTAATAAGTAGTGGTTTATCTTCCGTACCTTTTAAAACCTTACCTTCTGTTACTTTTACATACTTATCTAATATACAATTCACTATTTCCGTGTTTTTCTCAATTGTGCAGTTCTGCATAATAATACTATTTCTTATAACTACACCTTCTGCTATAGTTGCTTCTCTAAAAACTATACTGTTTTCTACACTACCGTTTATATGGGCTCCACTGGCAATGATAGAATTTTTAACCTTTGATTTTTCATTGTATTTTGTAGGGTGGTTATCCTTTGTTTTAGTATAAATCTTTCTTTTACTGTAAAAAAGTTCCTTCTGAATTTGCGGATCCAACAAATACATAGATGCATCAAAATAGGATTTTAAAGAATTTACTATTTTTAGATATCCTTCCATTGGATAACCGTAAACCTTAAGTCTATCTAAATTACTTTGTACTACGTCAATTAAATCCAGCTCTCCTGATTCTTCAGCATCTTCTATTATATCTTCCAATAGTCTTCTTTTAATAAACATCATTCCAGCATAAAGGTTGAAATGATCCATGTATTCATCGGCGTTGTTTAAAATTTTGATTACTTCTCCATCTCTTTCTACCTCTACCGCAACACCTTTATATAAGTCATCTGATGTGTAGTTTGGCTTGTAAAGCATTACTACATCGGCTTTTTTATCTTTGTAAAAGTCAAATATTCCTTCCACATCCATGTTAGCAATTGAGTTGCAGTTACTCAAAAGTATATGTTCCGTAGTCTCAGAGATTTTTCTAAAAAATGCTTTGTTATCTATAAAGTCCTGAATACTGATTCTAGTTATTTCACCGATTTTTTTGTTTTTCCCACCGTGAAGTATAGATAAGTCATTGCTTTTACTGCTTAGATTCCAATCCTCTCCTGAACCCAAATGGTCTGTCAATGATCTATATTTATAAGAGCCTATTACCCCTATTTTTCTAATGCCGGAATTTACAAAGTTGGATAGAGGAAAATCTATAAGTCGGTATTTCCCACCAAAAGGTACGGTATGAATACTTCTATGACTGGTCATTGCTTCCAGATTATTTTGATTTGGACAGTTAATTATAATTCCTGCTATTTTTTTCATAACTTCCTCCTTATCCTACTACCGTAATGTCATCAGAGTCCATGCTTCCAATACGTTTATTCTTTTTAATTCTCATATTTTCCCCGATTATTGTCTTTTCTACTACAGCTCCATCTTCTATCTCCGCATTGCTAAATATTATGGAATCTTTAACGATGGCATTTTTTCCTATTTTGACATCATAGGAAAGTATAGAATTGTTTACTGTGCCTTCTATCATACATCCATCGCAAATTAGGCTGTTGTTGATGCTGGCATAAAGACCTACATAGTGAGGCTGACTGTTTATGTTGTTGGAATAAATTCTCATTTTTTTCGAATAAAGATCAAAATCTTCTCTTTCTTCTAATAAATCCATATTTGCTTCATAGTAACTTTCTATAGTACCTACATCTCTCCAGTATCCTTCAAAAGGAAATGCATATACATTACGATTTTCTTCAAGCATCATAGGTATTATATTTTTTCCGAAATCATGTACAGAATCCTCACTTTTTTCATCTCTAAGAAGAGCATCTCTTAAAGCCTTCCACCTAAATATGTAAATACCCATTGAAGCCATGTTATTTTTCGGATCATCAGGTTTTTCTTCAAATTCTATAATTCTATTTTCTTCATTTACATTCATAATTCCAAAACGACTTGCATCTTTCCAATCAACTTCCATAACTGATACTGTAAGGTCTGCATCTTTCTCTTCTGCATAATCAAGCATTTCAGAATAATCCATTTTATAAATATGGTCACCGGAAAGTACTAAAACATATTCAGGATTATACATATCTATAAATTCTATATTTTGATAAACAGCATGAGCAGTACCTCTGTACCATCTCTCTCCTTCTTTATCTGCATAAGGTGGTAAAATATATATGCCCTGATCTATTTTATCTAAAGCCCAGGAACTACCGTTTCCAATATATCTTCCCAATATTAGAGGTTTATACTGAATTAAGACTCCTATGGTGAAAATATCCGAATGAAAACAGTTGCTAAGACTGAAGTCTATAATTCTGTATTTGCCACCAAACATTACTCCCGGTTTTGCATTGTCCTTGGTTAGTTTTTTTAGTCTACTTCCCTGCCCCCCAGCTAGGAGCATTGCAATACATTTAGTATCTGTCATCTCTACTACCTCCTTTTAGTTTTTCACCTTCCAAATTTCTCTATCATAATCTTGTATAGTTCTATCACTTGAAAAATATCCGGATTCAGCTATATTTTCCAAAGTTTTATCAAACCAAAGCTTTTTGTTTTTGTATGTTTTTTCTATATCTTTTTGGGCTTCTTTATAGGATTCAAAATCTTTAAGTACAAAGTAGTTGTCGTTATGGTCTACCAAGTTTTCGTAGATTTCTTCAAATTCACCAATATCCTCATAGAAGAATCCATCAATTAAATGGTTCACTACCTTCTTTAACTCCGGATTGGAGTTGTATATATCATAAGAATTGTATCCACCCTTGTTGTAGTAATTTATAACCTCTTCAGACTTTAATCCAAAGATAAATATGTTGTCTTCTCCTACTCTTTCTGCAATTTCTACATTTGCTCCATCTAATGTACCTACTGTTAAAGCTCCGTTCATCATGAACTTCATATTTCCTGTACCGCTGGCTTCCTTGCTGGCTGTAGAGATCTGTTCTGATACATCCGCTGCCGGGTAAAGAATTTCTGCTAATGAAACATTAAAGTTTTCTAAAAATACCACTTTTAAATATTTATTAACCTCTCTATCTCTATTAACAATGTCAGCTAAACTATTAATGAGTCTAATAATTTTCTTTGCCATTTTATAACTTGGTGCAGCTTTCCCTGAAAAAATAAATGTCCTGGGATATATCTCCATTCCTTCATTTTTTATCTTATCGTAAAGATGAATTATATGCAGAGCATTCATAAGCTGTCTTTTATATTCATGTATTCTTTTTATGTGTATATCAAAAATAGAGTCTACATCAATATCAATATTTTGAGTATCTTTAATATATTTTGCCAGTCTCTCTTTATTTTTTCTTTTAGCTTGATAAAGTTCTTCGGTACAATCATTATCTTGACAGTAATTTTTCAAGTCCTTTAGTTTTTCTGCATCTTTTTCCCAATCAGAACCTATTGCATCAGTTAAAAATTTACTTAAATATGGATTTGACTTTAACAAAAATCTTCTATGGCTGACTCCGTTGGTCTTAGAGTTGAATTTCCAAGGATACAAACTATATAATTCGTTAAATGTTTCATTTTTAATAATATCAGAATGCAAAGCAGAAACACCGTTTACAGATTTTGAACCTATTACTGCAAGATTAGCCATGTGAACTACTCCATCTCTCAAAATAGAGTTTCTTGCCTTAATATCTTTTTCTATAGGAATAGCATTTTCTACGAATCTTCTATTTATCTCCTCTATTATCATATACACTCTAGGAAGGAGATTTTTCATCATATCCATTGGCCATTTTTCTAAAGCTTCAGTTAAAATAGTATGGTTAGTATATGAACACACATTTGTTACTAATTTCCAAGAATAATCCCAGTCGAAACCTTCTTCATCTATTAATATCCTCATCAACTCAGGAATTACTAGGGAAGGGTGGGTGTCATTTATTTGAATCTGTGTTTTTTCTGCTAACTCATCGAAACTGTCGTTGTTTCTTTTATACCTTCTAATTATGCTTTTTAGTCCCGCACTTACAAAAAAGTACTGTTGTTTAAGTCTAAGTAATCTGCCGTTGTAGTTTGAATCATTGGGATATAAAACATGAGTAATTGCTTCTACATTTGCTTTACTTTTTACAGCTTGCAAATAATCCCCGTTGTTAAAGGATTCTAAATCAAATCCGTAAGCATTCTCCGCACTCCAAAGTCTTATGTAGTTAACATCATCCGAATCAAAGTCGATCTGAGGTATGTCGTAAGGTACAGCCGTTACAGCTTCATAGTCTTCATGAATGAACTGAAGTCTATCTTCGATTTTTTCAACCTTTATCTTACCATAAAACTTTATAATCTCAGATTTTGATGCTTTTTTTATTTCCCATGGATATCCATTTTGAAGCCATCTATTTGGAAGTTCCACCTGCTGACCATCTACAATCTTTTGTTGGAAGGAACCGTATCTGTATCTCAGCCCCATCCCTACTGCGGGAATATTCAAAAAAGCAAGGGAATCCATAAAACAAGCTGCAAGTCTTCCCAGACCTCCATGTCCTAGTCCTGGATCTACTTCAATCTCTTCCAGTTCTCTTATGTCCACTCCTAATTCTTCCAGACCATCTTTAACTACTTTATATATACCCATATTATAAAGATTCATTATTAAAAGTTTTCCTATTAAAAATTCCATAGAAAAATAATAAACTCTCTTCTGGTTATTGTCTCTATCCATTCTCGATTTTGTATCTGCCATATAAGAACCGGCATATTTCATTATCAAAGATGCCAATACATTATATTTTTCCTGCATGCTACCTTCTTCAAAACTCTCTCCTGTTACTTCTTTAAATCTTTCTAAATACTGTTCTTTAAAACCTTCTTTGTTTGAAAACATATTATTTCCTCTTCCTCTTTCTTTCAGTCTTTTTCTTTATTAATACTCCGGTTAGTCCCGGTAATTTTAATTCTAATGAATAATCAAAACCGTGTATTTTAACCTTATCTGTCTTTATATATTTTTTGTTTTTAATACCGCTGCCATCAAATGTTTCATCATCTGAATTTAATAATATCCTGTACTCTCCTTCTTCCGGAACCCCAATTCTAAAATTATCATATGCCACTGGAGTGAAGTTCAAGAGGGTTATGATATAATCTTTTTTACCTTTGCGTATATAGCTGTATATGCTTTGATCTCTATTATCAGCGTCTATCCATTGATAACCATCCCAGCTGTTGTCATTATACCAAAGAGCATCCTCTCTTAAATATATAGTGTTCAATTTCTTTATAAATTCTCTATGGGCTTCGTGGATTGGATAGTTAAGTAAAAACCATTCTATCTCTTCATAAAATCTCCATTCCATAAACTGTCCTATTTCATTTCCCATAAAATTTAATTTCTTTCCCGGATGAGTCATT
>JBEPWV010000086.1:0-5313 GCA_041642175.1 Clostridia bacterium | reverse complement strand
ACAACGGCAAGTTCACCTAAAAGCATTTGGATGCCACCTTCACCTGTCACAGCAACTACATCTGAATCAGGAGAAGCAATTTTTGCTCCTATTGATGCAGGAAGGCTGTAGCCCATGGTTCCTAATCCGCCGGAAGTAAAATATTTTCTTGATTTTGATCCATTGTAAAAATGAGCAGCCCATATTTGATTTTGACCTACGTCTGCAGTCATGATAGAATTTTTCCCCATTTTAGATGATACCCTATCTATTAATATACATGGATTTACCTTATTGTTTTTTTTCTTGTAATCTAAAATACTTGTTTTGTACTTTATTCTACTGTTTTTTATTTCCTTCTGCCATTGGGAACAATTTAAAGTAAAATCAAAGGTATTTAAAGTTTTTAAAACATTAGATGCGTCACCTACAATAGGCACATGAGTTTTTACATTTTTTCCTATTTCAGCGGGATCTATATCTATATGGATGATAGACTGACTAGATTTGTAAGCATAATTAGATGTAGATCTATCTGCTAACCTTGCCCCTATTACAATAAGAAGGTCTGATGAATTTAAGGCCTTGTTTACAAAAGGATAACCGTGAGACCCTAGTAGTCCGGCGAAATATTCAGAATTATTATCATAACTGTCTACTCCCATTAGCGTACAAACTACGGGGATTTTTGTTTTCTCTACAAATTCTGCCAAAAAATCTCTGCCATCTGATGAAGATATGCCACCTCCTACACAGATTATAGGTTTTTTTGAATTATTAATTTTTTGCACAGCTCTTTTAATTTGTCTAACATTACCTTCAATGGTTGGTTTATAACCTCTAATATCAACTTCCTTTATTATTTCAAAATCTATCTCTTCTTTTTGAATATCAATAGGAATATCTATTAGTACAGGACCTTTTCTTCCAGAATTGGCAATATAAAAAGCTTCTGCAAGAAATTTCGGGATGTCTTTTGACTTTTTAACAAGAAAATTATGCTTTGTGAAGGGCTCAGTTGAGCCTACAATATCAGCTTCTTGAAACATATCCGATCCTATGTTTTTAGAATCAACCTGACCGGTAATAACCACCAAGGGTATAGAATCCATATACGCTGTAGCTATGCCGGTAATCAAATTAGTTGCTCCCGGTCCTGAAGTAGCAAGGCATACACCTACTCCGTTTTTGGAACGACCGTATCCACTAGCCATATGAGCAGCAGACTGTTCGTTACGGACTAGCACATGCTTTACTTGAGATTTTCTCAGAGCTTCATATAGGGGCAGGACGGCTCCACCTGGATAACCAAAGATAGTATCTATACCACTCTGTCTTATATATTGGACTACAGCTTCTGCTACATTCATTTTCATTATTACACCCCTCAAATTATTAATATTTAGTAAAAGATTATAGCAAAATTGTTACATAAAATCAACAAAATATGTGTTTATTATTAATATTATTTTAACTTTGTATTATCTTATTAATGGTATAATAAACACAATAAGATAGGGAGAGTTAAATTTATGAAAAAAATACCGATAAAAACAGTTGCAGCAGTTTTGTTAATTGTAGTTATGATGCTGGTTTATCATACTTATATACATCTAAATATTGATCGAGAAAGATACGACAACAGCTGGGGTTATGAAACAGAAGTCTCTTTTACTGAAATGAATTCAGAACCAATTGCAGGAGAAATAGGAGAAAATTTATTAGTTATAACCTTTGAAAATTCCGGCAATATATATTATAAGCTAATGGATAAAAAAGGAAAAATTATCAATGAAGGTAGAGAAGATATCTCTAAACTGAACAAAAACAAATCTCAAAACATTGAGTTAGTTAATGGAGAAGTATTTTTTATTACAGATAATAATATGTATAGACTAACATTTAACGAAGATAATGGTTTCTCTGAAAAGGAACTAATAAAAGAAAACATATCCGGATTTAATGTTGTAGTCGAAAATAATTTTACTCTATATAATTCCAATGAAATTTATTCCTATTCTTATATAAATGGAAAATTAGAAGAAAATCAAGCTTTCATACTTAATGAAGAAAATATTATTGATGCCTTTGTTTTAAACAAAAATGGGAACAGTATATTAATTACATATAGAAAAAAAAGTCCTGAAGAAGTTAATATATTCTACAATTTAGTAAATTTTGATAATGAGCCTATTGAGATAGGTACTATTAAAAGTGTTTATAATATTTATAAAGGTGGAACTAAAAATACCTTGAATGACGGAGTATTGACGGTAATTTCAAATTTTACAGAATACGGACAGCAGGGAGCTAAAACTCTAAAGAAACTTTTATACTCTATAAATCTAAAGAACCAGGACTTACTGTACAGTAAAGTAATAAATAATAACAATTTCAAAGATATAATAAACTTTGAAGATATAATCGATTTGGAAACTATTAATGGAGAAGTTTATATGATAGGTTCCGGATTTAATCCGGAAAATAATTATACAAATAAAAATGATATATTCATTACAAGAATAAACAGTTCTGGAGAATTTTACGATACAAGTTTTATATCTAATACATTTAGATATTCACAAAGTCCAACTATTGTAAAAGAAGAAGATGAAGCATACTCATTTTGGCTAGAGGTGGAAAGTGACAATTATAAAGTTATGTACAACTCAAATAATGAAGAATTTTTAGAAAAATCTTCAAAAATTAAAACAGATGAAATAAAAGATGCTTTATTAAAGGCTTCATCGGGACCTTTTTTCGCTTTAAGCATGCTTTTTATTAAAAGTTCTATTATGATAGTTTTGTTTTTTGCAGTACTGGCAGCAGCTTATATGATAATGTACAATAAAGATCTCTATGAAGAAAACAACGAAAGAATTAGGAAGGCAATACTTATAGGTATATTTATTATTATAAATCTGATTAGCTTTAAATTCAATTATATTGAAGGTACTAGATTGTATCAAACTCCTTCCTATCTAATTGGAGGTATTTCTAACATAATCGTTCCTCTATTTATTAATATCTTTTCAATAGGGATATTTTATATACTTGACAGGGAAAGAAAAGAAGTAGGATTGTTATGGAAGATATTATTTTTACTTGTTCTAGATGCTTTTATTGCAAATCTCATATACACTCCCTTTATTATGATAAATAAGATAATAATATAAACAAAAAACCGGTTACTGAGATTTTTCTCAATAACCGGTTTTAAATTTAATATTCATCAAGTTTTAATGTCTTAAAAAGAACTGCAAATATCATTGTAAACACAGGAATCATTATGTAATTTGTAACAATTCTAGTTGGTAAAAATACTAAAACACCTTTTCCAAATAATATGGATAAAAAGTAAGTGTTAAGTATAAGAGAGGTTATTATCTGTGTTATACTTACAGTGAAATACAATTTATCAAATGAATATATATAATCTTCTTTGTAAATAGCTTTAGTAATGTAGAAAGGAAGTATAATATAGGCTCCTACAGCAAGGATTATTAATCCTGATATTACCATATGTATTGATTGGCCGTTAAAACTTACTCCATTACTGAATGTAAGTACTCCCTTAGCATAAAAAGCATATCCCAGGCCAAAACTCGTCAAAATAATAAACAAGCCGTTTATGTAATTGAAATTTATCTTTTTTATCTTATCGTACTTAGTTATAACCTTATAAACTAATCCTGGAATCATACCTGTTAAAGCTGTGCTTAAGGTAAATCCTGGAAAAAAAGGTCCTCCTTGAGGATTAATAAGATATCCAATCACATCTGCTACTCCACCGGTCATAAAACCGGCTACTGGGCCAAAGAGTATTCCTGAAAGCATTATAGGAATTGTCGAAAAATTTATCTTTAAAGCTGGAAATCCAGCTACAGGTACCATAATACCCATTACTCTTGCTAATATTATGCTCATAGATGTCAGTAAACTAATAGTTACTAAAGCTTTTGTCGACATAAGTTTGTTGTTTAAAGTATTACTCTTCATAGCTACCTCCTTATGAGTAATACTTCCGCAATTAAATAATAACAGCGGAAGCGACAAAATACCGCGAATCGAAAAGATTCTTCGTCCAAAGGCAACCTCCCATCCTTTAGCACTTCACGCATTTCATCTACTCTGTTTTCTATATTGTATTATATTATCACCTATATGTCGATAGGTTGTCGAAAATTATTATTATTGATAAAAAAATAGGTATATTATATACTTAAAAAAGAGAAAGAAATAATGAAACGGAGGAGAGAAAATGTCAGATAAAAAAATTGATTGGAAAAATTTAGGATTTGATTACCAAAAAACTAATAAAAGCTTCATGTCCGTATACAAAGACGGTGAATGGGATGCTGGTGAACTTACTGACGATAACTTTATAAGAATTAGTGAAGCTTCTACGTCACTTCACTATGGACAGCAGTGTTTTGAAGGCCTAAAGGCTTATAGGACAAAGGATGGAGAAATACAGCTTTTTAGGACTGATGAAAATGCTAAGAGGATGCAAAATAGCTGCGATAAAATACTTATGCCTAGAGTACCGATAGATAAGTTTATAGATGCAGTTAAAAAGGTTGTAAAGGCAAATGAAGAATTTGTACCACCTTACGGTACTGGAGCAACTATGTATGTTAGACCTTTTATGATAGGAACCGGGCATACTGTAGGAGTAAAGCCGGCACCGGAATATATATTTAGAATATTCGTATTACCTGTAGGTTCTTATTTTAAAGGTGGTTTATCCCCGGTTAATTTCGTAACTACTGAATACGACAGAGCAGCACCAAATGGCACAGGAGCAGCAAAAGTTGGAGGAAATTATGCAGCAAGCTTACAAGCACACAAAGAAGCTGTTGAAAAAGGTTATGCAGACTGTATTTATTTAGATGCAAAAACTCATACAAAGATTGAAGAAGTAGGAGCAGCAAATTTCTTTGGAATAACTAAAGATGACGTGTTTGTAACACCAAAATCACCATCCATCTTACCAAGTATAACAAAATATTCTCTAATGTATATAGCTGAAAATATTTTAGGTATGAAGGTAGAAGAAAGGGATGTTTTAATAGATAAACTAGATGAGTTTAAAGAGGCAGGAGCATGCGGTACTGCAGCTGTCATTACACCGATAGGATCTATAACCCACAATGATAAAGAACATGTTTTTTATTCAAAAGAAGAAGTAGGCCCGGTAACTAAAAGATTATATGAAACATTAGTAGGAATACAAACAGGAGATATAGAGGCTCCTGAAGGATGGATATTCAAAGTATAAATGTTACGATAAATTAATAAAATTCAATAAAATTTTGATATATCCTCTTTTTA
>JBEPWV010000085.1:0-5320 GCA_041642175.1 Clostridia bacterium | reverse complement strand
TAGCTGCTAAGGTAGAAGCTATGACATGTTTATCTATATTACCCATATGTCCTAATCTGAATAGTTTTCCAGCATATTCTCCTAAGCCACCAGCTACTACTACGCCTTCTTCTGCTAAGATTTTTCTGAATTCTCCATCATCAATACCTTCAGGATATAAAACATTTGATAGTGTTACTGCTCTACATTCTTCTTTTGCTAATATATCAAAACCCATATCTAATAGTTTCTTCTGAACATAATCAGCATCATCAATGTGTCTTTGGTATCTTTCTTTTATTCCTTCTTCTTTAATCAACCTCACGGATTCTTTTAATGCCCATATAAGATTTATTGGAGGTGTTCCAAAATATTTTGATGGATCGTTCATAATAGGTATCCATTTATGAAAGTCTACATAATATTCTCTTATTGTGCCTAATTCTTTTCTTCTTTTTAAAGCTTTTTCACCTGCAAATACTATTGCTAGCCCCGGTGCTACTCCAAAGGCTTTTTGGCTTCCTGTAAATAATACGTCTATATTATAATCATCAACATATTCCTCTTCACCTGCTGTTGCACAAACACCATCAACTATATAAATTGTATCTTCAAAATTCTTGAGTATCTCGCCAATTTTTTTAACCGGTGCTACAGTACCCGTTGAAGTGTCAACGTGAGTTACAGTTATTGCTTTGTAGTCTTTTTCTTTTAGTTTTTCTTCTATTTCTTCAGGTTTAACTGTATCTCCCCACTCAGCAGAAAGTACATCTACATTTAAGCCTTTTCTTTCGCAAATTTCTATATATCTATCACCAAAGTATCCATTTGAAACTATAAGTACATTGTCTCCATCTTTTGTAACGTTTGCAATTGCCATTTCCATAGCCATTGTACCAGTACCTGCAACTACAAATGCTTCACCTTTTACCTTGAACATATCTTTTAAGTCAACTATTAAATCCTTATAATCTTTCATGAATTCTGGATCTTTAAAAGACGGTGTCTCTCTACCCATTTGATCTTGAATACTTCTTACTACCGGAGTTGGTCCCGGTATCATTACTAATTTTTTATTTTTCATTACTGTTCCTCCTCTTTTTATTCTTTAAATTAATTTTATATTTTATTGTATCATCCTAATGCTAATTAATCCAACAGAATATCTTACTACAATTTTATAAGTATTTAGCTTTTTAATATATACTATATAGATAAAGTGCACAATAAAGATTTATTGTGCACTATTTGAAATTACCTTTATAATATTGCAGCTCCTAATACTCCTGATAATACTATTGCAAGTATAGGATGTGTTTTTGTTTTGTTTATTACTGCGAATATAGCTATCGCTATTAATAATGTTTCCAGGTTGAAAATAGCAGTTTTACCTACAGTAAAAGCCGATGCTAAAATTAAACCAACCAAAGCCGGTCTAAGTCCGGAAAATATATCATTTATTAATTTTGAATCTTTAAATTTTTCAACGTAGTTGGATAAAATCATCACTATAATAGCAGGAAACAAAACCACTCCAAATGTATTGATAGCCGATCCCATAACTCCTCCTAATTGAAAACCTATAAAAGTAGCACTATTAATTGCTATAGGTCCTGGAGTCATCTGTGAAGTAGCTATAATATCTATAAATGTTTCTAAATTTATCCAATTATTTTTTGTTATGATTTCATTTTGTATAAGTGGAAGCATGCAGTATCCTCCACCAAAACTAAATATGCCAATTTTTAAAAATGAATAAAAAAGTTCTGCTAACAACATATCTATTTTTCCTCATTTCTGTTTTTTAATATACCTAAAGCAACCGCTCCAATTATTATAAAAATCGGATTTATCTCGAATATAGCTATCCCTATGAAAGTTAATATTATAATTAAAACATTAAATCCAGTAACAGATAATAATCTTAATCCTGCAGTAAGAATTAATGCTACTACTGCTGCTCTAATTCCGTTAAATATTGAGTCTATCATGCTTATATTTTTTATTTGAGCAAATACTGATGCTATTGCCATAATAATTAGGAAGGAAGGTAAAACAACTCCAAATCCAGCAGATAAAGCTCCTGCTATACCATTAATCCTGTAGCCTATAAATACAGCGTTATTTACGGCTATAGCTCCTGGTACTGATTGACAAACTGCTAAGGAATCTCTAAATTCTTTAGCCTCCATCCATTTATTATTCTCCACTACCTCTCTTTCAATGAGAGGTATCATGGCAAAACCTCCACCAAAGGTGAAAGCTCCAATTTTTAAATATATAAGAAAAAGCCTTAAGTTTTTATTCATTATTATCTCTCCTAAGAAAATTCTGTATAAAAAACATATTTATCCCCTCTTATAATACTTTTTCTATATTCTACAGGTTTTTTTCCACTATGTGTTATTCTCTTAACTAAAAATACCGGAGACCCTTTATCAATATTTAAGAATTTTGATTCTTTTGTCCCAGAGATCATAGGTTGTATATATTCTCTTCCTTTTGTTATATTTTTCTTATATCTGTATTCAATCATATCGTAAAGAGAAAAACTTTCCATATCATAGTCAAATAAATCCGGAAATAACTTTTTAGGCAAATATGATATTTCTAGCATGACAGGTTCTTCTTCTATATATCTTATTCTTGTTATCTCATAAATTTTATCTTCTTTTCTTATATCAAGATTTTCTCTTACATCTGATGGACACAGCATTTCTTTTTTATCTACTATTTTAGAATATGCTTCTTTTTCTTCTTCGTTTTGCTTAAATCTTCTTCCAAAGCTGTAAAATTCCATCAAACTTTGCTTAATTTTTGAACCTTTTACTATTGATCCCTTACCTTTTTCTGTATAAATTAAATCTTCGTTTTGAAGTTCTTTTAAAGCATTCCTAACCGTTGTTCTTGTAACTTCAAATTCACTGGATAGTTCGTTTTCAGATGGAATTAGGGTTTCTCTTGGATATATATTATTTTTTATTCTCTTTTTTAACATTTCTTTAATCTGTAAATAGTATGGTACATTACTTTCTTTATCTAATTTACCCATAAATCTCCTCCTTTTTCTCAAACTCTTTAGTATTATAACACATGTTTACTTGTCTATACAAGTATTAATTAGTAAAACTACCTATTTTTTTAATAGGTAGTTTTACTCTAATTATTATAGTACAATTTAAACTCCCCAGGATGAGGTAATTTAGCTATGTAATTATGCTCTTCTTTTATTCTTGTTATTTGATTGTTGATTAAATTGTCTGAAAACACTCCTTCTTTTATCAAGAATTCCTTGTCCTTTTTCAGTTCTGCTGATGCTTCTAAAAGGTTTGTTGGTAGTGATATGATTTTCTTTTGCTCCTGTTCATCTAATTCATATAGATTCACATCATAAGGTCCAAATCCTTCTTCTCTTGGGTCTATTTTGTTTTCTATCCCATCTATCATTGCTAATAGAAATGCTGAGTAGGTAAGGTATGGGTTGCACATTGCATCTGGTGATCTTACTTCAAATCGTTTTTCATCTTTCTCTACTGCATATCCCGGTATCCTTATTACTGCACTTCTATTTGCTGTTGCGTAGCATATGCTTACAGGAGCTTCGTATCCCGGTACCAATCTTTTGTATGAGTTGGTGCTCTGGTTTGAAAATGGCATTATTGCTGATGCATGTTTTAATATTCCTCCTATTGCATATAGAGCTGTTTTACTTAGGTCTGAATATCCTCCATCTTTATAGAATATGTATTTACCATCTTTTTTCATTTTGAAATGTATGTGGAATCCATTCCCTGCTTCAAAAGAAAATGGTTTTGGCATAAAGGTTATTGTTTTTTCGTTTTTGTATGCTTGATTTCTTAGAAAATATTTGATTATCATTGTTCTGTCTGCCATTTGTTCTATATCTGCAAAGTCTACTTCTACTTCTACCTGACCCGGACTTCCATTTTCCGAGTGGTGGTATTTTATTGGTATATTTGCTTTTTCAAGGAGTAAGCTTACCTTATTTCTAAAATCTGCACTTCTATCAAAGGGTCTATCTAAATGATATGCCCCTTCTTTTGGAGTTACTATTCCTAGATTTTCTTCCTGGGTCTTTTTTAGATTCCAAGGAGATTGTTTTGAGTCTATGTTTACGTACATGTTTCCATTTTGATTTTTTACTGATATATGATCTAATACGTAAAATTCAAATTCTGGTCCTAGTTCACACTGGTCTGCTATTCCTTTTTCTTTTAATAGCTTTTTAGTTTTTTCTACTATATATCTAGGGTCATCTTCATATCTTTTTAATCCGCTTTTTTCTATAGTGTAAATGTTGCATATCATTACTAGAGTCTTTACATCTGTAAAAGGATCTAAAAATCCTGTAGTTATATCAGGAATAAACACCATATCGGATTTCTCTACGCTTTTAAAGCCGTAGCTTGATCCATCAAATCCTATCCCCTTTTTGTATATTTCATCATCGTATTTGTCTTTTGTTATTGATAGATGGTGCCATTTTCCCACCATGTCAACTATTTTAAAATCTATTATTTCTACTTCTTCTCTTTTTATAAATTCCTGTACTTCTTCTTTTTGTGTAAACATATATGCTCCTTTCGCTTATTAGTACTAGAAAAAATCAATGAAAATTTTTGAATAAAGAGCTGCAGTTTCTATTAAAATATCTTCATCCATATTATATTTTGGATGATGTATTTCTTGATTTATATTTTTTTCTTCATTATATGTACCTACAAAAATAAATGCTCCCGGTATCTTCTGTAAATAATAGCTGAAATCCTCTGCTCCCATAGAAGGTTTTTCAACTTCTTTAATTCTGTCAAATTCATTAATATTTTTTAATATATTTTTAATTTCATCAATAACTTCATCATTGTTAATTGTTGGTGGGTAGTTTTCTATATAATTCAATTCACTTTCTGATCCATATATTTGAGAAATATTATTTATTACAATTTTTAGTTTATTTTTTATTATTTCCTGAGTTTTTTTACTGAAAGTTCTTACACTACCTTTCATGACTCCTGTATCTGGTATTACATTAAAGGTTTCCCCAGCTTGAAAAGAACCAAAATTAATAACTGCATTTTCACTTGAATCAATAAAATAGTTTTTAAATCCTTCTACCTCATTAACTATCTTGCTGCATACAACCAAAGGATTTACAGCTTTATGAGGTATAGCTATGTGGCCACCTTTACCCTTGACCTTTATTTCCATCATATCTGTCCCAGCCATTATTGGACCGTATTTTAATCCAATTTTTCCACTTTCAATGTCCGGCCATATATGACTTCCAAATATTAAGTCTACCTTTGGATTTTCTAATGCT
>JBEPWV010000084.1:0-5368 GCA_041642175.1 Clostridia bacterium | reverse complement strand
TATATCTTCTACTATTAAAACATCTTTTCCTTCAATGCTGTCATCTAAGTCTTTTATTATTTTTACTACTCCTGATGATTTAGTTGAATTTCCGTAGCTTGATACGGCCATGAAATCTATTGCTAAAGGTACTTTAATCTCTTTAATTAAATCGGAAACAAACATTATCGCTCCCTTTAAAACACATATAACCACTAGATCTTTTCCCTTATAATCTTCTGTAATTTTCTTGCCTAATTCTTTAACCTTATTCTTTATTTCTTCCTCACCTATCATAATTTCTTTAGTAACCTTTTCTAGATCCATCTTATACCTCCACAATTTCTATTTTTGTTGTATTTAATGTTTTTTCAGTTATTCTATAATTATGATTCATTCTATATCCTACAATCCAAATAATATTCTCATCATCGCAGATTAAGGGAATTTCATCTCTTAATTTAGCAGGTATTTTCTCGTCAATGAAGTAGTCTTTTATTTTTTTGCTGCCCTTCATTCCCAAGGGTTGGAACTTATCTCCATTTTTTCTGTTTCTAACTTTAAGATGTCCTTTAATTTTATCAGAGTCTATTAATATTGAATTTTTATTTTCATTTATAATATTGTTACCATTTTGGGATATTTTTATGCTTTTATTTATTTCTTGGATAATATTTATACCCTTCTTTAAATTATACATATAATTTTTAATTTTATCTTTATTTTTTATTATTAACTTATCGTAGGATATTTCTCCCACTAAATTATCTCCAAGGTCAATAGATTTTCCTGTTTCTTTTTTCAACATAAATCCATCTAAATAGTCAATATGTTTTCTTTCTACGTCTACCTTATTTCCTTTTATATATTCTATTGAATTTCTAAGTATACGACTTCTTATACCTTTTGGATAATTTTTTAGAGTGTCTACATCTAATATAATATTTTCTTTTTCTTTCAAAATAAGACATTCGGAAAAATCTTTTTCTACCTGTTTATTGATTATTTCATAATCGTCTTTCATATTTTGAGACATTCTAAATAAAGTATCCTGAAAATTTTTATTAAATCTTTTTTCAATATATGGGATTAGTTCCAGACGGATTTTATTTCTTCCGTAGATTGGTTCTGCATTTGTCTTATCTATGCAGTAGTCGATATTATTTGTTTTTAAATAATTTATAATTTCCTCTTTATCTATATTTAATAAGGGTCGGATTATGTTTTCCTGTTTATAGTCCATCCCAGTTAACCCTTCAATTCCTGTACCTCTTATCATTCTCTGTAATAGGGTTTCAACCTGGTCGTTTTTGTTATGTGCTGTTGCAATTATACCGCCGCCGATTTTTTTAAGAATTTCATTAAAAAACCCGTATCTTATTTCCCTACCGGCTTCTTCTTCTGTGATTTTATTTTTTTTTGCTAATATAGAAGCATTTTGTCTTTTTACATATAACTTTATATTGAAATCACCACAGAGTTTTCTAACAAATTCCTCGTCTTCATATGCGTCATTTCCTCTATACAAATGATTGATATGAGCTGCATAAAGATTGAAATTTTTCTTTTCCTTGATTTTCTTAAGCCCATGAAAAAGCATAACCGAATCCGGACCACCAGATAGTCCTATAAGGATGTTTTGGTCTTCTTTTATTAGATTGAATTTTTTGATATTAGTTTCAATTTTTCTTATAGTATTACTCATTTTCCACTTCCTGAGTTTTTATTCTAACATTAATCAATGATATTTACAATCAGTATATATTAATAAAAATGCAGAAATTACTCTGCATTTTTATATATTTTTTCTTCTGTAATTATGTAATCCATCTTAACGTCAAAAAACTCCGAGGGAATTTCTTCCAACACTTGATAGTCATAGGCTATGGCTATGTTTTTTGCTTCTTTTTTTGTTTTTATAAGATATCTATCGTAGTATCCCTTTCCAAAGCCAATTCTATTCATATTAATATCAAATGCCAGTCCAGGAACTACAGTCAAATCGATGTTCTCTTCTAAAATTGGCTGTATCTTATCTTTTCTAGGCTCCATATACCCATAGCTGCTTATTTCAAGATCCTCCTCTATGTTATTAAGAAGAGTCGGTATTATTTCGCATGTATCTTTTACAGTATAGGGCACAATAACCTTCTTTCCCATATTTATGGCTTTTTCAATAAGATCAAAAGTGTATACTTCGTTGTCAAAACTCAAAAAAACCATCAGATTTTCTGCTTTTTTAAACTCTTCTGTGTTCATAAGTTTATCTATTATGATTTTGCTTTTTTCTTTTACTTCGTTTTCCGACATGCTTCTTCTTCTTTTTAATGTTACTTTTCTAATTTCATTTTTATCCATATATACCTCAATTAAATTTGTAGTAAAAATTTCCTTCATTTATATATAGGGTTAAATCATCTTTATATTTAATGTATCTGAATCCATTTTCATAATATATGTTAGATGACTCTCCTCTATAAACTATGATTACTTCACTGCCGTTTTTTAGAGCTTCTTCCATTAACTTTACAAACCCATTGTATTCATTTTGATATAAATTTTCAATAGGATTATCAGTATTTACTATGATTTTTTTATTTTTTTGTGAAGATAGTTCTTTTAAATCGTCAATTTTATGTAATATACTACCATCTTTAACATTTAATTCGTAGTATATTATGTCTTCTTTGCTGTCCTTTAAATACATTTTATCTTCTATAAATTCTATTATACTATCATAGTCATCTGGTACCTTTTTGTACTTATCCGTATATTTAGATTTTTCCAATGTTTTACTTTCTTCGGTCTCAATAGAATATATCAGTTTTAAATCATCTAAATATATACTACCTGCATCTTTCATGTCATCATATATTTCAGCTATATATATGTTTTGAAGTTTTATTGGATATTTTACATCTTCTGGAATCTGAGCTGTTACTTCTTTCCAATCCCACCAATTCACTTTTTCAGCGAAGTCTATTTTATACATGGTACCTTCAGCATCGATGATTCTAGCTCTTAGCCAATGGTTCTGGTTATCTCCGAATACCATCATTTTTAATCCAACAGGATTATTTGGTAGAATTATACCATCTTCTCCAAAATTCACAAAGGCAATAGCCTGATCTCCATCTTTCATGCTTGTAAAATCATAATTCAATTTTAGAGAATTACTTCCTTCTACTGCTCTTGGATATAAATGCATACTCCCTCCTGATTTTTCAGGATATTCTTCATAGTTTAAATTATCTAAATCTTCAAAGCTATTAAACTGATTTTCTTCATGTCCTACTACTATAGGTATTTTTATGTATGCTTCATTTAATCTTCCTTCTAAATATCCTGTTCCACTTCTATCTGAAGATTCAAAATATTCTCCCTCTACTTTTCCTAAATTAGTATCATAGAACCATTCTATGTCTTCTGCACTTAATTCGACAGTTATTCCTTTTTCTCCGATTCCTTCTATTTTTCCAAGTTTAAATTTTTCATTTTTCCCTATGCTTATACTGTCACCATCCATATTAATTTCATAAGGACCTTCAATAACATTAACTCTTATATTATCCTTATTCCCAATATATTGTATAGTTTCTCTAATGTCTCCCTTTTCTTTAATTAATCCTTTTTCTTTGGCAAGTTCTCCATCTATTATACTTTCTGAAGATAATTTTTCAGCTATAGTAGTGTCTTCACCTTTTTTTGTAGTTTTCAAAGTATCATAGGTCACTGCAACAAGGTCATATCTTTTTAGGTTTTTACTTTCACCGGATAAATTTTCTGAAATCCCTGTAAACTCTCCAAGTCTCTCTGCATTATCGTAAGCATAATTTGATTCATATCCTAAAGCTCTAAGATAAAATGTTAAAAGCTGAATTTTAGTTACAGAATCTTTAGCTCCAAAAATATTTTGTTCCGGGGCAGTACCAAGAGTTATTCCTCTCATATATGCTGTGTCTACAAATGGTTTTGCCCAATCTGATACATCTACAAAAGGACTATCTTCAAGCTCTGAAGGTTCCCATCCTAAAGCGGATACTATCATCTTCATAGCTTCCTGACGATTCATGCTCCCATCAAGATTTGGAGAAAAATCTATACTACTTACTCCATCGAATAATCCCAAGTCATAGAGAATCCTGCTCATATTATAGTATTTATCCATATCAATTTTTATCTCTTCTTCTGTTTCTTTAAGCTTACCATAACTTATTTTTACTTCAGCTTTTCCGAATTCTTCGAAGGTTATCATATCTTTACTACTAGTAGTTTCTAAATCTGATATAACATTTAGGTATTCTTTGTTTATTTTTACAGGAATATTGTATTTGTTGTATCCTGTTGCATTGATTTTTATTTCTTGATTAGAGAAATAGTATTTATCATCAACTCCAACTTTTACAAATTCAACATTTTTGTCTGTTTTATCGTAAGTTGAGAATACTCCAAGACCGGATACCAAACTTCTTTCTCGTCCGTCGGAAGGAGTGTTTAGAACTTCTATTTTTTCATATCTTTCGGCTGTTAAAGTAGTTGATCCACCACCATCTAAGTTCACTGCTTCATATCCACCAATTTTTATTATAAAATCCGCTAATTCTTCTTGAGTAAATCCAACAGAATTAGAGCTTCTCCCATCTACTGCTATAAAGTAAATCTCATCTTTGTCTTCATTTATTGCCAGTGCAGATCTTGGCTGTCTCCCTGATACATCTTTATTAATGTTGTATAGTTTTCTTTCTTTTACTAGGTAATTCACAGCACCTAAGCCCCAGTCCATATTATCTAAGTTAAAATTGTATTTAAGGTCTATTCTTGTAGCACCTTCAAGTTTATTAATTATTTTTTCTTTATTTTTTCCGTTGGTAATTATCACATATCCATCGTTATCAGGGATTTGGAAAGGCTCTCCGTTTTCTCTCATTTCTGCTATTCTTCCTCCAGATATAAGGATTTCTAAAAGATTGCTGTCTTTATACTTACCTAAAGATTTTTCTCCCCAATTACTATTCAGTATTATAGTCTCTTCATTGAAAGCTCCCATTTTATTTATAGCAGCTATATCTATACTGTCGCCTTTGTCTGTTTCTAATTTAATACCATCTTCTATTATCTCTATAAGATAGTCTTCTCCCTTTTTTATAAAGGTTGGATAATTATAATCTTTTATGTTAGGAGAAGATATAATTTTTCCTTCATCAATCAAAGCACCATATGGGTATGAGAGTGTCCCTGTGTAATAAAAGTCACCATTAATTCCCGCTACAGCTTCGTTATCTGCTGTTAACTGCGATAATGATTTTTTGTTGATTATTCCTTCTTTATTGTATATAGGCTTTATAGAATTATTTTCATCAAGAGTTATTTTCAAAACATCTATGTTCAC
>JBEPWV010000083.1:0-5390 GCA_041642175.1 Clostridia bacterium | reverse complement strand
ACTTGAACCTTCAGAAACTACCGACTTCATTGCTTCAAGCATTTTGTCAGATGTATCTTGAGAAAATACTCTTCTTATTAGTTTAGGTTTTTTCTCCATTACTATATTTCCATCTTGATCTACAAGATTTTTAACTAGATGGGGTTCATATAAATATCCACCGTTACTTATGGCTGATATAGCAGTAGCAAGCTGTAGTTGTGTCACAGAAATACCCTGTCCAAAGGATTGTGTTACTAAGTTTACATCCTTCATGACATCTGGGTTGTTTACTATACCAACTGCCTCACCATTTAATTCGACATTTGTTTTTTCTCCAAATCCTAGAGCTTTTATGTATTCAAAGAAGGTTTCTTTACCTATTGCCAATCCTATTTCAGCTAAAGCATCATTACAGGAGTTTTGTAATGCTTCAAATAAATTCTGATCTCCATGAGGATTATAATATCTCCAGCATTTTATCGTTGAACTACTTTCTATTTGTGTAACATATCCGTCACAGTGAAAGTTAGTATCTAAATTTATTTTATTTTCTTCTAAAGCTACTGCAGCGGTAATTAGTTTAAATGTAGATCCTGGTTCATATATATCATTAACAACTGAATTTCTCCAGTATTTAAACCATATATTTTGTAATTCTTCCTGAGTATAGTTATCACTATTTATATTATTCGGAACTTTTCTAGGATCATTTGGATTATATTCCGGTAGTCCTGCCATAGCTAAAATCTCTCCAGTATTTGGATTCATTATTATTATATTGGCACTTTCAGCATTATTATCATTAAATCCTTTTTCTAAAGCATCTTCAGCAAAGTGTTGAATAGTTTCATCTATTGTTAGAACTACATTTAATCCTTCTTCACCTTCAAAGTATTCTTCGTAGCCGTAGGGTAAAACTCTCCCTTTAGAGTCTGTATTTACAATTCTTCTACTTGGAATGCCCTGTAATTCATTGTTGTAAACACTTTCAATTCCATACATACCTACCTGGTCAATATTTGTAAAACCTAATACATGAGCTAGAAATTCACCATGGGGATAAACTCTTTTGCTGTCTTCAATTAAGCTAATTCCTGTAAGGTTGGCTTCTTTAATTTTTTTAGATTGTTCTATTGAAATCCACCTTTTTATTGTAACATAATTTTCATCACTAGTAATCATTTCATAAACTTTTTCTTCATCCATTTCAAGGATTTCCGCCAAAGTTTTCGCAATTTTTTCCGGAGTTTGTTTATTTTCAGGTTCCGGCTCTACCACCTCTATTTCTTCATAATTAGGGTTGGTTAGTTTCATGAAAAACTCTTCAAATAAATTCTCTTCATTTATAGCGATATTACTGTAATCTATTTCGAGTTTTTTAACATCATCAGGCCAGCAAACTACAGTATCGCTACCTATACTCATCCCTAGCTTTTTGCCTTTAGAGTCATAGATTACCCCTCTTACTGAGTTTAGTGTTATATCTCTTGACCATTGTTCGTAAGCTTCCTTTTTGTATTCTTCTCCTATTATCAATTGTATATAGCCTAGTCTTACTATCAAAGCTATTATAATAAGAAAAAAGAGAAACATTAGAAAAATGATTCTCTTTCGTATTTTTAAATTTGGTCTTTTCATAATATTACCCTCAAATCTCTAGTCCCTTATTAGAGAAAAAGTTTTTCTAAAAATATTATCCAATGCTTTTTGATTAGTACTTTCCATAGCAACTTCTTTTGGTTCTTCTGAATATGCTACTGCTATAAAGGTACGTTGATTTAAATCCGGATAATCCATCCCTAAAAAAGTTCTCGCATTTTCCTCTATTATACCAGTGTTTTTAGTACTTTCAATCAAAACAAGCATGTCTTCTCTTTCTTTACTGAGTAAATTTATTTCTTTGTTTATATCGTCTATTTCCATACGAGTCTGAGTTATTATAGCATAATTATATATTATTGTTAAGCCTAAAATGAAAGCAATTAACAAATATGAAAAATATTTAAATTGTGTGTTAACTTTAAACTTTTTTCTTTTTTTTGTTTTAGTTTTTCTCTGTTGGATTCTTCCACTTTCAATAGCTGCCATAATAACACTCCTTATAATTTTTTTGCTATACGTAATTTTGCACTTCTTGCTCTAGGATTGCGATTTATTTCTTCACTTGAGGCTTCTAAAGGTTTTTTGGTAATTATTTTTATTTCTTGATTTTTATCACAGTTGCAAATTGGTTGTTTTGGTGGACAAATACAATCTTTTTCAAGCCATTTAAATGTGTTTTTTACTATTCTGTCTTCTAAAGAATGAAAGGTTATAACACAAATTATTCCGTTTTTTGCTAATTTACTAACAATTTTTTTGATCGTTGGTTCAATTACATCTAATTCTTTATTAACTTCGATTCTTATAGCTTGAAAAGTCCTTTTTGCTGGATGAGGTCCATCAATTCTAGCTGATTTTGGGATTGCTTTTTTTATTATTCCCACTAGATCGAAAGTAGTTTCTACAAATTTATCTTCTCTTTCTTTAACAATAAATTCTGCTATTCTATCTGCCCATTTCTCTTCACCGTATTTATATATAATCTCTCTTAATTCGTTTTTTGTATATCCATTTACAACATGTCTTGCTGTAAGCTTTTGATCTTTATTCATTCTCATATCCAGTTCGTAGTTTTCGTTATATGAAAACCCTCTTTCCGGATTATCTAACTGATATGAAGAAACTCCAAGATCTATTAAAGCTCCATCTATTTTATCTATATTTAATTCTTCTAATACTTTATCAATATTCAAAAAATTATTTTGTACAACAGTAATATTTTTATAAACTTCTTTTTCTTTTTCAAAGTTTTTTATAGCTTCAATATCTCTATCAATAGCTATTACTCTTCCTTCATAGGCTTTCTTGGATATTTCTTTTGTGTGACCTCCACCGCCTAGAGTGCAGTCAACATAAATACCATTTTTTTTAATATTTAACCCTTCTATAATTTCATCTAACATTACAGGTTCATGATAAAAATCCATATAAGCCTCCTACAGGTCTAATCCCAAATCATTCATTTTTTCTGCAATTTCATTGAAATCCATATCCTCTGCATTTGAATAAATATCCCAATTTTTCTTATTCCAAATTTCTATTCTATCTAAAACTCCGATAATAACAGTTTCTTCATTCATTTCACTATATTCTCTTAAATTAGGTGGTATTAATATCCTTCCTTGTTTATCTATACTGCATTCATTAAATCCTGATAGAAACCTTCTTGAGAAATATCTATGTTCAGTACTAAGAATTGATAGTTTTTTTAACTTTGCAGTAAACTCTTTCCAAGTATTTTCAGGATAAATAAGCAAACTTTTATCAAATCCTTTTCCTAAATAAAATTTTTCTCCTAAATCATATCTAAATTTAGCAGGTATAATTAATCGTCCTTTTTTATCTATGTTGTGAAAAAATTCTCCTGTAAACATAATCTACCACCTTATGGGTATATTATACCACTTAATGGGTTTATTATACCACTTTAATTAAAAAAAGACAAAAAAAAATCAAGCATAAACTTGATTTTTTTTAAATTAATTTAATTTCTTCTTTTTATAAAAACTCCAGACATAGTAATTATTATAATTATACTAATTACCTGAGCTACTCTAAAGCCTCCAAACATAAGGCTATCAGTCCTTAACCCTTCTACGAAAAACCGACCAACTGAGTAAAGTATAGCATATAACAAGAATACTTCTCCATCTTCTTTTCTTCCCTTACGTCTATACCATAAAAGAAATATAAACACCACTATGTTCCACAATGACTCATAAAGAAATGTCGGATGAACTTTCTGTCCATCTACAATCATACCCCATGGTAGATCAGTTGTTGTGCCGTAAGCTTCTTGATTAATAAAGTTGCCCCATCTTCCAATGGCTTGTCCTAAAATAATACTGGGAGCAGTAATGTCTGCTATTTGCCAAAAATTAACTTTCCGTATTTTGCAAAATATAGCTCCCACAATAACTGCTGCTATAATACCTCCGTGAATGGCTAGGCCACCACCTCTTACGTTTATGATTTCTGATAGGTTGTCTTTATAGTAGTCAAATTGAAAAATAACATAATACAACCTTGCTCCAATTATAGCAGAAGGAATTGCAACTATTAATAAATCCATTAAGTCTTCATCTCTAAATCCAATTCTTCTGGATTCTCTTAGTGCCAATAAAGTTCCAATTAATACTCCTGATGCTATTAAAATTCCATACCACATTATATTAATGTCAAATATTGAAAATGCTACTGGATTAATATCCATATTATCAACTCCAATTATCTTAATTTAGCATTAAACACTGTTTTTAATCTTTCAAGTATTTTATCGTATTTTTCGTTAACTTCTTCTTCTAGCAAAGTTTTACTTGAAGATCTAAAAACCATAGTATAAGCTAAGCTCTTCTTTCCAGTTTCTATATTTTTTCCTCTATAAATGTCAAACATTTCAATCTTCTCAAGGTTATCGATAGACATAGCTTCAACTTCTTCAATTATATTGCCAACTAATACATCCTCATCTACAACTATTGATATGTCTCTAGTTACAGATGGATACTTTGCTATCTCATGGTAAATATTTTCTTCGTTTTTATATTTAAGTATTTTAGAAATATCTATTTCAGCTGCATAAGTTCTCTCGTCAATTTCATAATTTTCTCTAACGTCGGGATGAATTTCTCCTATTATACCAATTTCTGTATTGTCAATTAAAATTCTTGCAGTTCTTCCCGGATGAAAAGAAGATAGTTTTTCTTCCATTACGAATTTGTATTTTAATCCAAATTTGTTTAATAAATTTTCAACTATTCCTTTTAGGTTGAAAAAATCATATCCTCCATATAAACCTATACTAATTTTTCTTATTTCATCAGGAGTTTTTTCATCACTATTGATAAAAGTATTGCCTATCTCAAAAAGCATTCCTTCTTTAATACCGTAATTAGAGTTTTTAGATACAACCTTAAGCATGTTAGGTAGTAAAGTTGTCCTCATTGAACTAAAATCTTCTCCTAAAGGATTACTAATTTCAACATAGTTTCTTAAAGGATTATTTTCTTCAACAAGAAATCTATCATACTCTTTAGGGCTTATAAATGAGTATGTAGTAATTTCATACAATCCTAACCCATATAAAATATCCTTAGACTTATCTTCTACTTTTCTTAATTCTGATTTTGACCCTTTTAGTATATTGCCTTTTAATGGTTTAGGAGGTATATTATGAAAACCAAAAATTCTCCCAACCTCTTCAATTAAATCAGCTTCTATTTCCAAATCCTTTCTAAAATTAGGTATTTTAGATACTACTTTGCCTTGATATAATTTACTTTCTATGTTTAAGGAATTTAAGATAT
>JBEPWV010000082.1:0-5392 GCA_041642175.1 Clostridia bacterium | reverse complement strand
TTTATTGGAGGTATTTTTTTAGGAATTATATTTTTTGGCGGACTATATTGGAGCGTTAATAAACTTACAAAAGTTAAACGCCCAGCATTTCTAATGATCATAAGTGCATTGGTGAGAATGATCATCCTAATAACCGGAATTTATTTTATAGCCGGTGATGACATAAAAAAAATACTTTCAATACTAGGAGGGGTGGTTTTGGTTAAAATCATAATGATTTTAACAGTACAAAAGAAATCTGTATAATAAACATTACCTTGAAATTATTAGTAAATGAGGAGTGATTATATGAATTTAGACCCTAGCGACATAGTATATTTTGAGTGGAAATTTGTAACTATAACAGCTACATTAGTTTTTACCTGGATTACGATGATTATTTTAGCGTTAGCGTCTTTTTTAATAACTCGTAAAATTAAACCAGGACCTAACATTACAAAAGGCCAAAATATTCTAGAAGCCTTTATTGATGTAATGAAAAAACAAATAAAAGAAGTTAGTAGACAAGATCCGGGTAAATATATTGCCTTTATCGGTACATTATTTATATTTATTTTGATTTCAAATGTACTGTCCGTGGTTCCAGGGTACATAGCCCCGACGGGCTCTCTAAATACCACTATAGCACTTGCTCTATGTGTTTTTTTAGCAGTTCCTGCTTATGGAATTGCAAGTCAGGGTATTATAGGATATTTAAAGGAATATATAAAACCTACAGTTTTGATGTTACCCTTTAACATTATCAGTGAATTTTCTAGAACATTATCTCTTGCAATAAGACTTTATGGAAATGTTATGAGTGCAACAATTATTATAACTATCCTTTTAGGAGTTATTCCTATATTTTTTCCAGTAGTCATGCAGTTGTTAGGACTTCTCACTGGAGTTATACAGGCTTATATTTTTGCTATTTTAGCTATTGTATATATTGGATCTGCTACTAAGAAAAAAGAAAAAGGATAGAAGAAAATGATTAAACTAATAAAAGGAGGAAAAATATTATGGATTCTGTAAGTATTATTGGTATGACGTCTATTATTGTAGCAGGATTTACTATAGCAATTGGTTCTATTGCCCCGGCACTTGGTGAAGGAAAGGCTGTTGCTCAAGCTCTAAACTCTATAGCACAACAACCTGATGAAGCAAATACCATATCTAGAACTCTCTTTGTTGGACTAGCTATGATTGAATCAACGGCTATATACTGTTTTGTAGTTTCGATGATTCTATTATTTGCTAATCCTTTTTGGAACTTGGTTACAGGGTAGGTAATTTTATGAATATAAATTGGTTCGAAATTATTGTTCAAATGATTAACTTTTTTATACTTCTTTTTATTCTCCAGAAACTTTTTTACAAGCCAGTAATAAAAGCTATGGAAGATAGGCAGCAAAGAATTAACGACATACGAAATGAAGCTGATAAAAAAAGAGAAGAAGCTGATGAGTTAATTCAAGAATATGAACAAAACAAGCAAGAGTTAGAAGAAAAAAAAGAAGAAATTATGGATGAAGCAATCAAAGAAGCAGATGAAAAAAAGGAAAGTCTAATAGAATCTTACAAAGAAGAGGCTCAAGAAAAAAGAGAAAGTTTTATAAATGAAGTTAAAGAAGAAGAAGAAAATTTCTTGAAGGAATTAAGAAACACTCTAGGTAAAAGTTCTGTAAATCTAGCATCTAAAATTCTAGAAGAAATTACAGATGAAGAGTTAACAGATAAAATATTTGAAACCTTCATAAAAAAAATAAAATCTTTAGAAAAAGAAAAGATAAATGAAGAAATAAAACTTAGTAAAGTAGAAATTATTTTGTCTAGCTCTGAAAAACTATCAGAAAAACAAAAAAAATTATTTGAAAAAGCTATTTCAAATAAATTTGATGACTCAATAGAAATTGAATATGAAGTCGATGAAGATTTAATTAAGGGTTTTGAACTTAAGCTGGAAAGCTTAACAGTACATACAAATATTAAAAATTATTTAAGAGAAGCAGAGGATAATATCAAAAAAATTCTTGATAAAAAAGCAAAATAGAAAAGGAGGGGATTATATGCTAAAAGAACAACTAAAGTTGTTGGAAGATACTGTTGATGTCTTTCTTCAAAATGAACTTGGGAAAAGAGATTTAGAAGAAACCGGTACAATTATATCCATTGATAGCGGGATAGCTGTTGTAAAAGGTCTAAAATCAGTAAAAAATCAAGAATTAATTGAATTTCCTGGTAATACTATGGGAATGGCATATAATTTAGACTCTGAATCTATTGGTGTTATTCTTTTAGGTGAATATCAGGACATAAAATCCGGAGATACAGTTAGAAGAAGTTTTAAAGTTGCTGATATTCCAGTATCAGAAGATTTTTTAGGAAGAGTTATATCTCCTTTGGGAGAGCCTCTTGATGATTTAGGAACAATTGAAGAAGAAAAAAGATTTCCTATAGAACGTGAAGCTCCATCTATTATGCATCGTGCTCCTGTAAACCAACCACTCCATACAGGATTGAAGGTTGTGGATTCAATCGTTCCCATCGGAAGAGGGCAGAGAGAGTTGATTCTCGGAGACAGACAAACTGGAAAAACCGCAATAGCCATAGATGCAATTATCAATCAAAAAAATGAAAATGTAATTTGTATTTATTGTGCAATAGGTCAGCAAATAACCTCAATATCAAAGCTAGTTGACGTATTAAAGAAAAATAATGCTATGGATTATACAATAGCAATGGTTGCAGGCTTAGAATCACCCCCAGGTGTTGCCTTTATTGCACCCTATGCAGCTACTTCCCTTGCAGAATATTTTATGGAAAAAGGAAAGGATGTATTGATAGTTTATGATGATTTAACCAGACATGCAAGATCTTATAGAGAGTTGTCCCTTCTTCTTGAAAGACCTCCAGGAAGAGAAGCATATCCTGGTGATATTTTCTATATACATTCCAGAGTTTTGGAAAGATCAACACATTTAAAAGATGAATATGGAGGAGGTAGTCTTACAGCACTTCCAATTATTGAAACTCAAGCAGAAAATTTATCTGCATTTATTCCTACAAATCTGATTTCTATTACAGATGGTCAAATCTATTTATCACCTAAACTATACCAAAAAGGAAACTTACCTGCTGTAAAAATAGGATCTTCCGTTTCTAGAGTAGGAGGAAAAACTCAAATCCCTACTTATCGTCAAATTACTAGTGCTCTTAAATTAACATATTCTCAATTTGAAGAATTAGAATCATTTGCAAGCTTTGGAACACGATTGGATGAGAGTACTAAAAAAACTCTAGAAAGAGGAAAAAGAATTAGAGAAGTTCTCAACCAAGTTCAATATGAACCTATAGAAGTTACAGAGCAGATAGGTATATTGCTGTCCGTTACTTCAGGAACATTAGATTCTGTTCCTCTTGAAAAAATTAAAAAAGCAGAGGATATAATAAGATCTATAGTAAGAGAGGATAAAGAATTTAGAGATAAGCTAACTAAGGAAGAAAAATTAGAAGAAGATACTAAAAAAGAATTTTTGAATAATGTGGAGAAAAAACTAAAAGAGGAGTTGGATATATAAATGGAAGATTTACAGACTATTAAAAAACGAATTGATTCTGCTGATAATCTTCAAACTATTGTTTCAACTATGAAAGCTCATGCATCTTCAAGTATAACTGAATTCCAAAATGCTGCTGATGCCTCTATGAAATATAGAGAAATATTGGATAAAGGTATATATATTATTCTATCTAAAGATAAAAAAACAAGAACTTCTCAAAAAAATAAAGAGGGAAGTACTATTAATGTAATATTTGGTTCAGACCACGGATTAGCAGGTAAATTTAATGAAAGAATTTCCTCCTTTGCTCTTAAAAACATAAATCAAAAAGAAGGAGATATTATTATAATTTTTGGACAGCAAATTTTCTCAAGAATTAAAAATGATTTAGATATTTCAAAATCTTTAACTGTTCCTCAAACAAAAGAAGGAATTACGTCGATGGTACAAAAGTTACTATTTGAAATTGATCAATACATTGATAGAAAGCCTATAAAAGAAGTTATGCTTTATTATTGTAAACCTGCAAAAAAATCAATATTTAAAGAAGAAAAAGAAAAACTTTTTCCTATTGATTTAAAAAAGTTAGAAAAAAAACAGATTGAATGGGAATCTAATTCTATTCCTACATATTTAATAAGTAATGAGAGGATTTTTTCTGATTTAATACAGCAATATTATTTTATAACTCTTTATAGAAGTTTTTGCTACTCTTTAGCATCAGAAAATGCAAGTAGATTGTCATCGATGCAAGCCGCAGAGAAAAATATTGATGAAAGATTAGATGATTTAAATGAAGAATATCGAAGAAAAAGACAAAATCAAATAACAGAGGAAATAAACGATGTTATTTCCGGATTTAAATCAATAAAAAAATCAAAGTCTTAAAACTTCTTTTTTCTTATGTTTTAAAATAAAATGTATAAAATCTTACTGGAGAGACTATTCTATGAAAAAATTAACCGTTGGCGAAATGGCAAAACTTAACAATATATCAACACAGGCTCTTAGATACTACGACAAGATAGGTCTTCTATCCCCTGAGAAAGTGGATGGTAAAACAGGATATAGATATTACAATATAAATCAAAGTGCTAAACTGGATCTTGTAAATCATATGAAATATCTAGGGATGCCTCTAGAGAAAATAAGACTCCTTTTCGAGAAAAACGATATCGGACTAATAGAAAAAAACATAGATATGCAGTTGGAGTGTATTTTTGAAGAGAAGAAAAAACTTGAAATAATGGAAAAAGCAGCTTTTAAATTCAAACAAAATTTAAAAGAATATAGAATGGAATCCAAGAAAAAAGGTGTGGAGATTAGAAACTTTAAAAAAAGAAAAATATTTTGTTACGATGGGGAAATTAATATATATGAAAATGACATGGAGACCTTCGAATATATACTTAGAGAATTAAAAAAACAGGTAATGGTTAAAAACCTGCCTATGGTTTACTTTTGTAATATAGGTTCTATTATTAGAAAAGAAAATATTCTTAAGAATAACTACTATTCATCAGAAATTTTTGTTTTTCTTGAGAATTCATTTCCTCCTGAGGAAAATGTAGAAGTTATTCCGGAAGGAAGATATGCATGTATTTCCTTTAAAGGAAAAGAAGGGTTTAGCAATGAATTAAAATATGCAGAAAAACTGTTAAACTATGTTGAAAATAATAATTTTGAAATTAACGGAGACTATATTTGTGAAGTAATAACAGAATTACCTTTATTTAAAAACAAAACAAGAGAAATGTATATAAGATTACAAGTGCCAATAAAATAATATTAAATACTTGACATTATAGTTACTGTAAGGTTTATAATTAAAGTAACAGGAATAAATAGCT
>JBEPWV010000081.1:0-5397 GCA_041642175.1 Clostridia bacterium | reverse complement strand
AAAGGACTTTAATCTTGGAGGTAGAAAATTTTCATCTACTCAGGTTGCAGCAAGTATAATAGGAACTTTAGTTGGAGGGGCATCTACCATAGGTACGGCTCAAGCTGCTTTTGTTAGTGGAATAAATGGTCTTTGGTTTACTCTTGGCGCTAGTTTAGGATGTCTTTTTTTAGGGATTTTTTTATCAAAACCTCTAAGAAATGCTGAGATACAAACTATTCCTGAATTCATGACTAATTACTACGGTTCAAAATCAAGAGTTACTTCCAGCTTGATATCATCTATAGCTATATTTATTCATATCACCGGACAGGTCTTAGCTGCCATTGCAATAATTACTTCTTTATTTTCTATAAATGAAAATACTGCAGTATTTATTACAATACTACTAATAATATCTTACATATTTTTCGGTGGTTTCTTCGGATCCAGTTTAGTTGGAAGTATAAAAACTATACTTCTATATACCACCTTAACCTACGCAGGTATTTTTGTTGTAAACAGATTTGGTGGTTTTAATGGATATGTACAATCCTTCCCTAGGGATCCCTGGTTTAATCTATTTAGCGATGGTTTATTTAATGGTTTAGCTATGGGTTTTTCTTTAGTAGTAGGAGTATCCTCTACTCAAACGTACCTACAAGCAATTTTTTCAGGCAAAAATGCTTCCGAGTCAAGAAAAGGAGCTTTTTTATCTGCATTATTAATTCCACCGATAGGAATACTGTCTACATTAATAGGTATGTTTATGAAAGTTAACCATCCTTATATCATGTCAAAACAAGCTCTCCCACTATTTGTTCTTGAGTATTTGAATCCATTAGTAGGTGGAGTAGTAATAGCCACATTGATAATATCAGTAGTTGCTACAGGGGCAGGGTTAACTCTAGGAATTAGCACTATGATAAGTAGAGATATCTATCCATATTTTAGGAAATCTATACTTAAGGATAGTGAGGAGTTATTGATAAATAGATTATCAGTACTAATAATATCCATCTTTGTAACATTAATGGTTTTCTTTAATCTAGATTCTTTAATACTGAAGTGGGCTTTTCTTTCAATGACTTTAAGAGGAACAGTTATTTTTACCCCGTTAATTTTCGCATTGATTTTAAAAAATAAAACTCCTAAAAATTATGGATATGCATCTATGATTATATCACCTTCTCTAGTTATTCTTCTAACAATATTTAATATTACCTATATAGACCCACTTTATATAGGTCTGGGTATTAGCACTTTTATGTTTTTATTGGGTTATGTTACAAAAAGCAATATTTAGTTAATAATTAATATTTTTTTAACGAATTAACTACTTTTTTATTTATTATTTTATTTTAAATTTGTTTTTTTGGATTTTTTTCTTAAAATGTTTTAATTATTACGAAAATGTTACAAAATAACTTATTATAACGTTTTCATTTAAGTATTTTAGTGTTATTATCATGTATGTTGATAACAATTAAAAACTTAATATAATAAAATATTTTTAAATGGAGGTAACAAATGGCTGAAAAAACTTTAAATGTTTTCGAAATCGTACAGCAGCAAATTAAAGATGCTTGCGATGCACTAGGTGAAACTCAAGAGGTGTACGACATATTAAAACAACCTAAAAGTTGTTTAGAAGTAGCAGTACCTGTTAAAATGGACAACGGTGAAACAAAGGTATTTCAAGCATATCGTTCACTACATAACGATGCTGTAGGTCCGGGAAAAGGTGGGCTTAGATTCCATCAAAATGTTTCTATGGATGAAGTAAAGGCACTTTCTGCATGGATGACTTTTAAATGTGGAGTTGCTGGAATTCCTTACGGCGGTGGAAAAGGAGGCGTAATTGTTGACCCTACTACAATGTCTCAGGGAGAAATCGAAAGATTGTCAAGAGGAGTAATAACTGCACTTGCACCTGTAATAGGAGATATGAAAGATATTCCTGCTCCAGATGTAAATACTAATCCTCAAATTATGGCTTGGATGGTAGATGAATATTCAAAACTTCAAGGACAAAATACTTTAGGAATTATAACTGGTAAACCTCTAGAATTTGGTGGATCTTTGGGTAGATTTGAAGCTACTGGTTATGGTGTTGCTCTTATGACAAGAGAAGCTTTTAAAGCGAAAAAAATGGAAATAAAAGGATCTAAAATTTCTATTCAAGGTTTTGGTAACGTTGGAAGATATGCCGCAAAATATCTTCAAGATATGGGAGCAAAAGTAGTTGCAGCATCAGACGTATCCTGCTGTTTATATGATGAAAACGGATTAGATGTTGATAAACTTTTTGATTATGTAAAAGAACCTAAAAATAAAAATATGATAAAAGGATTCCCAGGAGCAGAAGAAATGGGAAGAGATGACATATTTAAAATAGAAGTTGATGCATTAGCACCATGTGCTTTAGAAAATGCAATTACTTCTGAAAATGTAAATGATATAAAGGCAGCAATGGTTATTGAAGGTGCTAACGGACCTACAACTCCTGAAGCTGATAAGGTTTTAAATGACAAAGGAATATTAGTAGTTCCTGATATTTTAGCTAACGGTGGCGGCGTTATGGTATCCTACTTTGAGTGGGTACAAAACCTACAAAACTACTACTGGACTTTTGAAGAAGTTCAAGAAAAGCAAGAAATAAAAATGGTAAAAGCTTTTAATGATATATTCGTTATAATGGAAGAATTCAATGTATCAATGAGAGTTGCAGCATTTATGATGTCAATCAAGCGTGTAGCAGATGCTATGAGAGCAAGAGGTTGGGTAAAATAGTAATTTAACTTCGTTACATTTTTAAGGGATAGAAAGATTCTATCCCTTTTTTATATTTAAATATCTAATTTAAAATCCTCAGGTTTAATTAAGTTCATTTTCTTCATGAAATAATAAATGATTAGGCCTATAATCGCTGGAAGTAAAAAGTGTAATATGAAGATATATAAATACATGGTTAATCCACCTTTTCCTGCAGCTTCCATAGCTTCAATTGCACCAAACTGTCCGACTAAACCTGAAGTCCCCATTCCCGAACCTATAGGAGTATTTTCTAATTCCAATAAAGCAGTAGATATTGGACCAGTTATAGTTGATGTTATGATTGCAGGAATCCATATTTTCCAGTTTTTTACGATATTTGGAATTTGAAGCATTGATGTTCCTATTCCTTGAGATAATAATCCACCTATTCCGTTTATTTCGAAACTTATAACTGCAAATACTACCATCTGTGCAGAACAACCAGCTGCTGCAGCTCCTGCAGCTAATCCACTTAATCCAAGCATAATCCCTATGGCTGCACTACTAATAGGAAGAGTTAAAGCCATCCCCATTAATATAGATATAACTATTCCCATTGGAATTGGTTTTAAAATTGTCGCTGCATTTATGATGCTCCCAAATCCTTTCATAAATGTATTTATTCCCGGTCCTGTAATAGTACCCATGAGTACTCCTACTAAAATAGTTGTGGCCGGTGTTACTATTATATCCAACTTAGTTTCTTTAGATACAAGCTTTCCAAATTCTGCTCCAAATACCCCAGCTATAAAAGCTCCTACCGGTCCTCCTAAAGCTGCCCCTGAAGCTCCGGTAATAACCGAAGAAAAAATAACTAGAGGTGGTGCTTTTAGTCCGTAAGCTATTGCAACTGCTATTCCTGGTCCCATCATGCTTTGAGCTAAAGGCCATACCGTATCTGTAAGAAAAGTAATGCCTAATTTCCCTCCAATGACATTCAATATACTACCTATAATTAACGTGCCAAATAATCCTAAAGCCATATAACTTAAAGCATCTATTAAATACCTCTGTAATGATATCTCAATGTTTTTTTTCCTTAAAAATTCCTTGAAATTCAATTTTTTTCACCTCAAATAACTTACTTTTAATAATATTAAATTATATACTTATAGATCTAAACATACAAGGAAGAAATATTTGACACATTTTGATAAATGATTTATACTATATGCATCATGAATATAGTTGGTATGAATATAGGAGGAAAAATGATTGATAAAAAGCAAAGATGTTGCGATAAACCTCATAAAACAGAAAAATTTTTAAAGATATGTTTACTCACTCTTTTATACGACAAAGCTGATCACGGTTACTCCCTTATAGAAGAACTGGAGGAATATGGTTTTGAAAAAGAAGAATTAAGCGTCAGTACCCTATATAGGAATTTACGGAAAATGGAAAAAGAAGGATTGGTAAAATCTTCTTGGAAAAAGGGTGAAGGCGGTCCTCAAAAAAGAGTATATACAATAACAGAAAAAGGCAAGAATGAATTAAATGAATATATAAACTTTATAAGATACAGAAAATCTGTAATGGAAAGATTAATTGATACTTATGAAGAAAAAAAATACAAAAGGGAGGCAAAGTAAATTGGCAATAATTACAATATACAGTCTATTAGCTGTTACCTTAGGAATATCTTTTTATAAAGATAAAAAGAAAACAAAAAAAGCCTTTATAATAGCTAGAAAAGCTCTATTTAAAATGGCTCCAAGTTTACTTGCTATTTTAGGTGTAGTAGGTCTAATTTTAGGAATATTAACTCCCGAAACTATTTCAAGCTTGATTGGTTCAGAAGCCGGTATATGGGCAACAGTTTTAGGGGCTGTCTTAGGTGCAGTAACTTTAATACCCTCTATTATAGCCTTTCCATTAGCCGGATCATTATTAAGAGCCGATGCTACTACAATGACTATCGCTGCCTTTGTTACTACCTTAGTAATGGTAGGCGTAATAACAGCGCCTATGGAAATACAATCTTTAGGTAAAAAATTTACTTTTTTAAGAAACGGATTGAGTTTTATAGTTGCATTAATAATTGCTGTAATAATGGGAGGTGTTTTAGGATGATAGAAATGTTAAAAAGATTTAAAGCTCCTATTATATTAGGTATTATAATTTTAGGATTAAATATGTTATCCCCTGAATCTGGAAGACGTTCAATTTCTGTAATTATTGACTATGCTAAAGAAATGGCTATGATAATGCCTGCTGTTTTTTTGCTGATGGGATTTATGGAAGTTTGGATAGATAAAGATAAAATAAAAAAATGGTTAGGAAATAAATCTGGACTAAAAGGTGGATTAACAGCATTTGTATTAGGTACCCTACCTACCGGTCCTTTATATGCTGCTTTTCCTATGGCAGCGTCTCTTCTAAAAAAAGAAGCGAGTATTTTTAACATAGTTATATTTTTAGGAGCTTGGGCAGCTTTAAAAATTCCGCAGTTAATGGTAGAAATTAAATTTCTAGGAATACCATTCACAGCTTTAAGATTTATTTTAACCTTAGCTGGATTAATAATAATAGGAAGCATCATGACTTTAGCCTTTAATAAAAAATCAGAAATATAAAAAATAGCCCCCTTTAAAGGGGCTT
>JBEPWV010000080.1:0-5457 GCA_041642175.1 Clostridia bacterium | reverse complement strand
ATTGTTTTCCGGAGAAAAATTATATGAATTAGGAAAGTTGATAAAAAAAGCATCAGAACTGCTAAATAGGAAAACTATAGTAATAGCAAGTGGAGATTTGTCCCATAAATTAACTAAAGAGTCATACAGTGGATATTCTCCAAAAGGAGAAAAGTTTGACAGGAAACTTATTGAACTTATAAAAGAGAACAAATTGAAAGAGATAGTGAACTTTGATAAAAATCTAGCAGAAGAAGCCGGCGAATGCGGACTTAGATCTATTCAGACTATATTAGGAGCCTTTGAAGATTTAGAAGTGGAAACTAAAGTATATTCCTACGAAGGTCCCTTTGGAGTAGGTTACGGATGTGCTAAAATAGATGTGGTTGATGAATATGTTAAATTAGCTAAGGAAAGTATAAGAACCTTCTTGGATGCAGGAGAAAAAATGAAACTACCTAAAAATTTGAACAAAGATGACTTTTATAATAAAAAAGCAGGAACCTTTGTTTCATTAAAAAAGAATGGAGATTTAAGAGGGTGTATAGGTACTATTTTTCCTACTAAGGAATCTTTAGGAGAAGAAATTATTGAAAATGCAGTAAGTGCGGCTTTTAGGGATCCAAGATTTTATCCTGTAAAAAAAGAAGAACTTGATGAACTGGATTATAGTGTAGATGTCCTGGAAAAACCGGAAGAGGTTCAAGATATAAGAGATTTAAATCCTGATAAATACGGTGTAATTGTTACAAAAGGTTCAAGAAAAGGTGTTTTACTACCAAACCTAGAAGGAGTTGAGACTGTAGAGAAACAATTAGATATAGTTTTGAGAAAAGCTGGTATTGATAAAGAGGAAGATTACAACTTAGAGAGATTTAAAGTTATAAGACATAAATAATTTATTTGATTAGATAGGATGATGTATATGAAAGAATGTTTATTTTATAAAAATTTTGATGGAAATATAAAATGTACTCTATGTCCTCACAACTGTTTAATAAGTGAAGGCAATCTGGGTATATGCAAACAGAGAAAAAATATAAATGGTAAATTGATATCTTTAAATTACAGTAAAATAACATCTTTGGGAATAGACCCAATAGAAAAAAAACCTCTTTATCATTTTATGGAAGGGACGAAGACCTTATCTTTAGGTAGTTTGGGATGCAATTTATCATGTGATTTTTGTCAGAACTATCGGATAGCTAAAGGGGATGCTTATTACGAAAATATTGAACCCGAAGAAGCTGTCCAAAAAGCTTTAGATAATAATATGCCTTCAATTTCTTTTACCTATAACGAACCTACAATTTGGTATGAGTATGTATTGGAAACAGCTAAATTGGCAAAAAAGAAGAATTTAAAAACAATATGTGTAACAAATGGTTTTATAAATCCTGAGCCACTTAAAAAAGTTTTGGAGTATATAGATGCTTTCAACGTTGATTTGAAAGCCTTTGACTCTAACTTTTATAAAAATTTGTGTGGTGGAAGATTAGAGCCTGTTCTAAATTCAATTAAGATTATTAACGAAAAGGCTCATTTGGAAATAACCACACTTGTAATTGGAGGAAAAAAAGGTAACGTAGAAGACGTAAAAGATATAATTAAATGGATAAGTGATTTAGATAGAAAAATTCCACTACACTTGTCAAGATATTTTCCTGCATACAAAATGAAAGAACCACCTACAGAAGTAGATATACTTTTAGAATTAAAAAAAATAGGTGAAAAATATTTAGATAACATCCATCTGGGAAATGTACCAGGAATAAAATAAAGGCTAGAAATCACTAGCCTTTTTTACAACTTCTTTCATTTTTGTCATTATATAGTCATAGCCACCTTTACTATGAGGTATTGTGCAATTTGTACAATCTTTAATACCGCTATTTACTATATAATCGCCGCCGCATTTATCTCCTAACATATAAAGAGGGCAGAAGCAAAATAAACAATTGAAATCTTCTTCTTTTACACCTTTATGACAGGGAAAAAACTCGCATTTTTTATGCTGGTTAAATTTAAAATTTTCAGTTTTATCGTAGTTCATCTATTACTCCTTAGTATTAATTTATTTTATAATTGTATATCACAAGTCTTTTATTTTCAATTATATTTTACTATAGCATTATATATGCTATAATAAAAAAGACTAAAAATTTAGGAGGGTAACATGGAAAAAGTTATTATTATTACTCACGGTAATTATGGTGAAGAAATTATAAAAAGTGTTGAAATGATAGCAGGGGAACAGGATAATACTTATTCTTTTTCTATAAATGAAGATACCAACATTGAAGACGTAAAAAAAGAAGTTGGATCATTAATAGATGAAGAAGCATATATATACATATTTGTAGATATCTATGGTGGTTCACCCTTCAATATTGCAATCAATTTTTTGTCAAAAGAAAAAGTTCATATTATATCAGGCTTTAATATGCCTATGATTTTAGAATTTTTTGTCAATAGAAATAGAAATGTAAACACCATGATAGATGACAGCAAGAAAAGTATTATGTATGTAAACAAAGAAATGAAAGGATAGCATAATAAAATATGAAAAACATAATTTTAGCTCGAATTGATGATAGATTGATACATGGACAGATTACAATAGGATGGCTTAATAAAATTAACGTAGATACCATTGTTATAATAGATAAAGATCTTAGAAAGAATAGTTTTTTATCTGATATGACAAAAAACGCGGCACCAGATAAATATAAAATAGAAATATTAACTGAAGAAGAATTCATTACATACTATAATGATGAAGAGAATTCAGATTTGTTAGTGCTATCAAAAAGACCACAGATATATGAAAATATACAGGATAAATCAAAAATTTTTAAAGAAATCAATATAGGAAATATTGGATCCAAAGACAACAGTAAAAAAATATACAAAAGTATATACATAAATGATGAAGAATTAAAATCCATTAAAAATCTTTTAGAAAAAGATTGTAGTATTTATGTTCAAATATTGCCGGAAGATAGCAAAATAAATATAGAAAAATTAATTTAAAGAGGCTGGTCTAATGACTTTATTAAAATTCATATTACTTGGAATTATTTATTATATTGGTAACAGTACATCCTTTACCCTTGGAATTGGATATTTTACATTATATAGACCTGTTTTCTCAGGACTTCTTACAGGAATTGTATTAGGTAATCCGGTGGCCGGGTTTTTTGCTGGAGCTGTAATTAATATTTTTTTTATTGGATTTAAATCTACAGGGGGTTCATTGAAAGGTGGCGATCCCTGTTTAGCTGGAATAATAGGAGCAATGATAGCTATTAGTTATGACATACCAGGAGTAGGAACTTTGGCTATAGCATATCCTGTTAGTGCTATAGGTATAATATTTTGGAAATACAGGCTCAATTTAAATAGCTATTATGTAAAAGAAGGCATTAGAGGCTTAAAAAATGGAGATCTAAATAGCATTAACCAATATGACATCTACTATCCACAAATGTCATTACTAATTTTCAATACGGTCTTAGGAGGTATTTTATCATTTATTATTTATAAAGGAATAGGTTATTTAGTTAATTCTAGTATAGATATAGTCAAATATTTAAATTTCACAGGAATTATATTAATAATATTATCCGGGGCTATATTATCTATAAATCACAAATGGAAATACACCATATACTTTTTTACCTTTTTTTATGTATTCAGCATATTTTTTGAATTTGATCCTTATTTGATACCGGTTATTATAGCATTGTTGTCTGTGCAGAAAAATAGAAGAATCAAAAAATCAAAAAATAAATTTCAAGAACTTAAAAAGAAAGATTTATATAAATCTTGGTTTATATGGATGAACTTTACTCATTCTTGTTACAGTTATGAGAAACTACAGGGTTTTGCCTTTGCTCATTCTATGGTGCCTATTTTCAAGAGATTACATAAAAAGAATAAAGATAAACTATTTGATTCTATCCTAAGACATACTGATTATTTCAACACAGAACCAAATATAGGGACACCTATACATGGATATATAATTAGATTAGAAGAAGAAGGTAAGTCTTCGAGACAAATAAAAGAAGTAAAAGAAGGATTAATGGGAGTTATGGCAGGCATGGGTGATTCAGTAACTCAAACTGTTCTTGCCCCTTTAACCACCATGGCTGTGATTTACGGTGCCTTAATAGGAGAATATATAATGTCTATAGGAGGAGCTCTTATAATGGCTGCTTCGGTGATTTATCTATCTTTAAAAGGATATCTGGATGGGTATTATTATGGTGAAGATGCTTTAGAAGAAAGAATTAAGTTTTCTAAGAACAGTAGGATAGTTAAGCTTTTCCCAGTGATATTCATTACTTCGATTAGTATAATAATCTCAAAGGCTTTATTAATATCTATGAATTCAATATCAATTGAAAATATAAAAGGCGCCACACTGTCTTTATTAATATTTTATTTTATATTTTACTTTCTTTTAAATAAAAAAATCAAAGAAGAGCTTTTATTAGCATCAGTGTATCTCCTTGGATTAGTTCTTTTTATTTTTGCATAGTTTAAAAAACAATATACGGAGGATAAAATGAAAAAGTTAAAAGATTTAAAAAATTTAATCGACAAAAATAACAAGTCGAGATTAATTGTTGTAGCAGCTGAAGAAGAAAATGTTTTAGAAGCAGTTGCTCATGCATATAATGATAATCTTATAGAACCGATTTTAGTAGGAAATGAAAAATTGATTAGAGAATATATAGATAAAAATAAATTTAATCTAGATGATATTGAAATAATACCTGCGGAAACTTTTGAACAATCGGCAGAAATTTCTATCAAGTTGATAAATGAGGGTAGAGGAGATTTCTTGATTAAAGGACTGGTAGATACATCTATCCTTTTAAAAGCGGTTCTAAACAAAGAATGGGGTCTTAGAACTGGAAAGCAGCTAAGCCATGTTATGTTGTATGAGTTACCAACATATCACAAACTTCTAATGCTTACAGATGGAGGAATGGTAACTTATCCAGATACAGATACTAAAATTGAACTAATAAAAAATGCTTATGAATCAGCCAAAAGATTAGGTTATAAAGAATTTAAAGTTGCTTGTTTAGCAGCTAAAGAAAAACTAAATCCTAAAATGCAGGCTACTGTTGAAGCTGCAGAAATAAAAGAAAAATATAAAAATGGGGAATTCGAAGAAGGAATAATAATAGAAGGACCAATAGCTCTTGATTTGGCAGTTTCTAAAGAAGCAGCTCAAATCAAGAAATTTGAAAGTCCCGTTGCTGGAGATGCAGATCTTTTACTAGTTCACAACATAGAGATGGGAAACGGAATAGGAAAAGCTATAACATATTTTGGAAATGGTATAGGAGCTGGAGTTGTTATGGGAGCTAAGGTACCTATAGTTTTAGTATCTAGATCCGATGATTTCAATGCAAAATATTATTCAATATTGTTTGGCAGTGCAATTTCATAAAAAAACCA
>JBEPWV010000079.1:0-5471 GCA_041642175.1 Clostridia bacterium | reverse complement strand
ATTAGTAGCTTTTACATCATTTTCGTAGTACTCATCAATTTGTTTTTTACCATTTACATATCTTGTATAGTTTCCCTCATCCTTATTATATGAAAAATCTATTTCATAGTGAGGATTAAAAATTATGTTTATATCGATGCAGCTATTAGGTTCAAAATCTTGGCTAATTGGTCCGATTAAGTCGTTAAAATTATATCCTTCATATTCTCCATTTGACCTATATCCATAAAAATTCTGAGCTTCTCTTATGTTTTTCATATCCGTATACATATTGTTAGGTATTGATTTTCCTGTATCATTATATCTCCAAAAGTTACCACTGTATAACCCGTCAACATCTGCCATATAATAATCCTTTATTTTAGCCATTGCATCGTTACTTCCACCTACATGAACATATACAGAATCGTATTCTAAGGCATATCTTAAATAATAGGGTCTTGCACTTCTTACCGGTCCTATATGTTCCGGGTTTTTATCTTGAAAAACTGCTAAATATCTGGTAAATGGATACTCTACTTCACATTCATACACTATGTCAGCCATTACTATTCCTGCCTGCCATCTTGCATAAGGGTGGTTATCATACATTACGCTTACAGGTCTTAAATTAGCTGTTTCTTCATCAATATAGCTGCCGTTTAAATTGGATTGTAGATATCCTTTATCTTTTAAATCTTCTATTATTTTAAGAGCTTCTTCTTCCGGATCTACTTCTACTGGTTCTTCAATTTCTATCTCTTCTAATGGTTCTTCTGTCTTATCTTCTTCCGGTATTTCTTGTACTGGTTCTTCAGGTTCTTCAATTTTTTCTCCTTCTACACCACAAGAGGTGGATATAATTAACAATATAAGTAATATAAAATATAATGATTTTCTCATAAAGTCTCCTATTATCTAAATAATTCTAAATCTTTAACTACCTTCTTTTCTTTATCTCTCATTATTTTTTTGTCTTCTTCATCCAAGTGATCGTATCCTAATAAGTGAAACATACCGTGAATAATTAAATAAATTAGTTCCCTTTCAAAGGAATGGTTGTACTCTTTAGATTGCTGTATAACTTTCTGTATAGATACTATAATATCACCTAATATAATTAATTCTTCTATTTCTTCATTAAGAGGAAAAGAAAGAACATCTGTTGAATAATCCTTTCCCCTATATTTTTTATTTAATTCTTTAATTTCTTCATTGTTAACTAAAGATAGACTAACTTCTACATTAGAACTCATTTTTTCTTCAAATAAACATGCTTCTACTGCTTTATTTATTAATTCTATGTGTTCATTATTTATTTTCTTGATCTTTTGTCTGTTATTTATTAGAACTTCCATCAGATTTTTTACCACCTTCATATTTTTCATAAGCACCTATTATATTTTGAACAAGTTTATGTCTAACTACGTCTTTTTTATCAAAATACATAAATCCTATACCTGGAATATTTTTTAGTATTATTTCAACCTGTTTTAGTCCTGATTTTTTTCCTCTTGGTAAATCTACTTGAGTAACATCTCCAGTTACTATTGCTTTAGAGCCGTATCCCAATCTTGTCAAAAACATCTTCATCTGTTCTTTTGTAGTATTTTGAGCTTCATCCAGTATTATAAATGCCGAATCTATTGTTCTTCCTCTCATATATGCCAGAGGGGCGATTTCGATTAAACCTTTTTCAAGATTATTCATATAGTTATCCGGTCCCATTATATCAAACAATGCATCATATAAAGGCCTAAGATAAGGATCTACCTTATCCTGCATATCTCCCGGAAGAAAACCCAATTTTTCTCCTGCTTCTACCGCCGGTCTTGTTAGGATAATTCTTTCAACTTCTTTTCTTCTAAAAGCATTTACTGCCATTGCCACAGCTAAATAAGTTTTTCCTGTGCCGGCAGGGCCAATACTAAAAACTATATCATTTTTTCTTATGTTATCAATGTATCTTTTTTGCCCTAGAGTTTTAGGTTTTATAGTTCTTCCATTTGCCGTAAGAGCTATTATTTCATTTAATAGTTTATCTAAATTTCCTTCATATTTTTCTATATATAAGTCTAGAAGATAGTTTACTTTTTGTTTGTTTACTGTACCTTCTTTTTTTATAGTTTTTATCATTTCATTTATTATATTTGAGACAATTTTTACTTCATTTTCTTTTCCTATTAATTTTAGTTTATTGTCTCTAACAACAATATCAACATCATAAATCTTTGAAATTTCTTTAAAGTTTTCATCCATGTTGCCAGCTATTTCTCTATATAAGTTATTTGATTCTAAATTTATTATCTTTTCTTTTATTTCCATTTAGCCTCCTTTTGATATTTATATAATATCATATGTTAGAGTCTTATACTACTATATTTGAATTAAATTAAGACCCCTGTATAGGGGCCTTATTTTAATTTAAATATTTCATAACAATTTTATTAACTTGATTCCCGTCAGCTCTCCCTTTGACCAATGGCATAACTTGACTCATTACCTTTCCGATATCTCTTCTTGTTTCTGCTTTTGTTTCTTCAATTGCTGTTTTTACGATATCTTCTAATTCGTCATCTGAAAGCTGTTCAGGCATATAGTTCTCTAGTATTGATATTTCTTCTTTTGTGAGTTCTATTAGGTCTTCTCTATTTCCTTTTCTAAAATCTTCTATACTGTTTTTCTTTTGCTTAATTTGCTTAGACATTATTTCTATAATATCCTCATCATTAAGGTCTTTTCTAGTGTCTACTTCCTGCTGTTTGATAGATGATCTTATTAAGGTAATAGCATTTTTCTTAATTTTGTCTTTGTTTTTCATGGAAGTTTTTAAATCTTCCATCAGTCTTTTTTTCAAAGACATGCATTATACACCTCAATTATCTTGTTTTCTTTTTAAGTTTTCTTCTTGCTGCTTCAGCTTTCTTCTTCCTTTTTACACTTGGCTTCTCATAATGTTCTCTTTTTCTAGCTTCTGTAAGAACGCCAGTGATAGCACATTGTCTTTTAAATCTTTTGAGAGCGCTGTCTAATGATTCGTTTTCTCTTACTTTAATTTCCGTCATTTGCTACCCTCCTCTCATAGTACATAAATATGTTTCTTGAAACACTTGTTAATTATACATTATCTGATTGTTAATTTCAATAATTTTTTTATTTAGCCTGGAGGCCATTTCAAAGATCTCTTAGCTAAAAGATGAAAATGGATATGGTCAACAGACTGCAGAGCGTCTTTCCCACAATTTGAAACTATTCTGTAACCTGATTTATCTACCCCTAAAGTATTTGCTATTTCAGGAATTTTTTCAAATATGTGGCTAAAGACCCCGCTGTTGCTTTCTTTTACTTCGTTAAGGGTCGATATATGTGTCTTAGGTATGATTAGAACGTGAACCGGTGCTTCTGGTTCTATATCGTGGAAGACTAAAATCTTATCATCTTCATATACCTTATCAGATGGAATCTCACCTTTAGCTATTTTACAAAATATACAATCTTTCAATTTTTCACCTCCACTATCCTACAAGTGTGTTATCTGAAACATTTTTTACAAAATGTTTTTCCAGCTTATTTTCAAGATTTTTATTGCTTTTATATTTAAAGTGTAAATAATTACTTGTATATCCTTCATAAAAACCATTTTTGTTTTTAGTTTCAAATAATACTTCTACTTCATTACCAATAAATCTTTGACAGAATTCTCTTTCTAGTCTTTCTCCTAACTCTATCATTTTTCCACTTCTTATGTTTTTTATTTTTCCGTTTACTCTATCTTTCATTTTATAAGCTCTAGTACCTTCTCTTGGAGAAAATTTGAAAACATGAATTCTAGAAAACCCTACTTTTTCGACGAAATCATATGATTCATTGTATTCTTCATCAGTTTCTCCTGGAAAACCTACTATTATATCTGTAGTTATACCGCAATCAGGTATGTATTTTCTAATTAGTTTAACTTTTTCATAAAATTCTTCTTTAGTGTATTTTCTGTTCATTCTTTTTAATATAGAATTTGAACCGCTCTGTAATGATAGATGGAAATGTTTAGCGAAAACATCGTTATTTGAAATTATTCTCAGCATATCATCGTTAATTATATTTGCTTCCAATGATCCAAATCTTATTCTTGATTTAATATCTAATTTATCAATTTCTTTTACTAAATCAATTAAATTCCCATTATCATCATCTTTTCCTAGAGAAGTTAAATTTATGCCGTTTATTATTATTTCTTTGTAGTTTTTATCAGCAAGATTTTTAATTTCTTTAATTATTTCTTCTCTGTTTCTACTTCTGCTAGGTCCTCTTACATAAGGAATAATGCAGTATGAACAATACTGATTACATCCATCTTGTATTTTAATATTAGCTCTTGTCCTTGATTCCCAATCTATAATATCAAATTCTTCATAGTCCTCATTTTTTTCAAACTCTAATATTTCTTTATGTTTTATATGTTTATTTATATAGTCATTAGTAATTTCCAGTATTTTACTTTTTTCTTTTGTACCTATTATTATATCTATATTTTGGTTATTTTTCAACTCTTCTCCATGATTCTGGCTGTAACATCCTGTAAGTATCATAATTGAGTTTTCTTTATTTTTTTTAAATTTTCTTATCATTTGTCGGGTTTTTCTATCACTTGCACTGGTTACAGTACAGGAATTGATTATAAATATATCTGCGTCATCTGAATTATCAACAATATAAAATCCGTTCTTTTCAAATAAATTTTTCATAGCTTCTGTTTCGTATTGATTAACCTTACAACCTAATGTATAAAATGCTACATTCATAGTTTTCTCCTCATATTATCTGTTTCATGAAGAATTATAGTACTCAATACCAAAGCTGCCGTTTCCGTCCTAAGTATTCTCGGTCCAAGGGATACAGGTTTTGCACCTATTTTAATTAATTCTAAAATTTCATTCTCTTCAAATCCCCCTTCAGGACCAATAACTGCAGCATATTTATTTTTCTTGAAATTGATATCCTTAGAACTTTTTCCTTCTTCATTTTCATAAGGAATAACAACTTCTACATCATTTTTCTGCATTAGTTCTTTTAATTCTTCAATCATTTGTTCAAAGGATATGATACCTTTTATCTTTGGAATTCTATTTCTCATAGATTGTTTCGCCGCTTCTTCTGATATTTTCATCCATCTTTCAAGCTTTTTCTTTTCCTTCTTATGGTTTTTTATCTTAATTAAACTCCTATCACTTATAATAGGAGTTAATCTATTTATTCCAATTTCAACATTTTTTTGTATTATATAGTCCATTTTACTTGATTTAGGTAAGGATTGATATATATGAATGTCCACATCCGGTTCTCTAATAATTTTAGTTTCTTCTAATAAATCCAATATTAATTTAGATTCGTCATCTTTAATTATCTTAGAAAGATATTCCTTTCCTTTATAGACTCCAAGGATTTTATCGTTTTCAACCAGTCTCAGCACTTTTTTTGCATGCTTATAATCATCC
>JBEPWV010000078.1:0-5478 GCA_041642175.1 Clostridia bacterium | reverse complement strand
TTAAGGAAATAATCAAGTGTTTTCATCATATTTACTCTTCCTATCCTGCTGCTTCTAGATATTGAAACCTGTAACACCTCTATATTTTTAAAACCCATAGATTCAAAAGTTTTTAATGCTGTAAAATTGTTTTCAATAGTAATAGTACTTGCAGCAACTATTCCTCCAGATTCTAGTGTTTCATAGGACCACTTGATTATTTCCTTAATGCAGCCTTCGCTTCCTCCTATAAAAACCCTGTCCATTCGTGGAATTTCTCCTAATGCTTTTGGAGCTTCTTCTTCTATTATTTTTATATTGTCGATTTTAAATTTTCTTATATTTTTCTTTATTAGTTCTACAGCTTTCGGATTCTTTTCAATAGAATAAACCCTACCTTTAGATGCAAGTTTTGCTAATTCTACCGATACGGAACCGGTTCCTGCACCAATATCGCAAACTTGATTTCCTTCAAGTATCTGAAGTTTTGATAAAATGATACTTCTTACCTCGCTTTTAGTCATTGGTACATCGCCTCTAATAAATTCATCATCTGGTATTCCAGTGCTTTTCATTTTTATATATCTATTCATCTGACACCACCATTACATTTAAATTTTCAAACTTATGTTTATTTACCTCATCCAGATTTAATTTAATAATTCTTTCATTATCATAAGATAAGTTTTCACCAATATAAATCTTTCTATTTAATATCTCTTTTTCTATTATTTTTTCAGCTATTTTTTTAGGGTTCCAAATTTTATCTGTGAGAATTCCTACATTTTTATTTGTTTTAATATTTTTTATTAAATTTTCTTCTCGACCATGCATACTCATTAAACAAGCATCCTCCCAAGTTTTCCCTATTCTAGAAAATAAATACTGCAGAGAACTAATGCCTGGATAAATATCTAACTCTTCTTCATTGAAATATTTTTTTATATATTTAGTAAGACTATAAAAACCGGAATCTCCTGAAACTAAAACTGCTATTCTTGACTCTTCATAATTATTTTTAATAAAATCTATAGTTTTTGATAAAGGAGTTTTGATAACAAAAGATTTTTTATCTTTCAAATCAATATTTTTAAAATTTCTCTCTCCTCCTACTACTATTTCAGAGTTCTCTATAAGTTTTTTTGTGATCGGAAGTATATAGTCTGGATGTCCAGGTCCTAGACCAAGTATTTTTATTTTATTATTCATTATAACTATCCATCCTTTTTTCCGCTTTTTTAGTCATTCCCAATATTCCTTTCTTTTGAGAAAACATTACAACTTCTATATCTATTTTATTATAAACACGCTTTTCACATCTTGATTTCACAGCTTTAACTATTTCATTAAAAACAATCTTACAATCTATTTGCTTTTGGTTTTGTAATACTTCTACCCCCTCTTCAGTTGTATTCGATTCCATTATCTGTTTTAAGGTGTTTTTATTTCCTCCTGTAAGTCCTGTATATGCTGCTAAAATTTCCATTCTGCAGTCAGCTGTTTTACTGTGAGTATTAAATATACCTCCAGCTACTTTTATTAGCTTTCCTATATGCCCTACAATCAAAATTTCTTTAATTCCATAATGGGATGCTTCATCCAACATATCTCCGATAAAATTACTTGTTTTTATTATATTTTTATCTTTTATACCTCTCTCTTTACAAAAATTAATACCGTAGTTTCCAAAGGTAAAAATAACCCGATGCTTATTATTTTTCATAAACATCCTCATTTCTAATCTAATACTTTCTTTAAAGGCTTCTTCACTCATAGGTTCAACTATGCCACTTGTTCCTATTACTGATATTCCTCCAATTATTCCTAATCTAGGATTAAAAGTTTTTTTTGCTATTTTTTCTCCTTCAGGTATCCAAATTTCTACTCTTAGTCCATTTTTAGGAAATATTTTTATCAATTCTTTTTCTATCATTTTTTTGGGTATTGGGTTTATTGCATACTCTCCTACAGGAACACTCAATCCATCTTTAGTGATTTTTCCTACACCTATTCCTCCGGTTATTTCTAGTTTTTTTTCTTTAATAAAGGAAACTTTAGCAAATATCTTTATACCGTCTGTTATATCAGGGTCGTCTCCTGCATCTTTTATGACTGCTGCTGCTGCACAATTTTCTTCATATTCTTGTTCTTCTACTTTCAACTTTAGTCTCCAACCTTTTGGAGTATCTAAATCTACATAATTTACAATGTTTTGAGTTCGAAGCATTTTTGCTGAAGCTTTTGCTGCAGCTGCAGCACAGGATCCTGTAGTATATCCAAATTTTAACTTTTTACCTTTTACAATTTTATATCTCTCCATATCCATATCCTTAAATCATTTTTAAGAGCCCATTAATTATTGCAACTGCTACTGTGCTTCCTCCCTTTCTTCCTTCAACTGTAATATAGGGAACATTAATATCTTTAAGCATTTTTTTTGATTCCTCTGCTCCTACAAATCCAACGGGTACTCCTATAATTAATCCTGGTTTTCCATATCCCTTATCTATTAATTCCTTTAACTTAAAGAGAGCTGTTGGAGCATTACCTATCACAAATATTTTAATATTTTCAACTTTTAGAGCTTTTTCTACAGCTTCCATAGATCTAGTGGTTCCCTTTTCAGAAGAAATTTTTTTCACATCTTCATCATGTACTAAGTTTATTAATTCAATACCTAATTTAGCGGTTTTTCTTTTATTAATACCAGATACTATCATACTTGTGTCGCAGTAGATTTTTTCTCCCTTTTTTAATAGTTCTAATCCTTTTAATAAAGCTCCATCACTAAATTTTATAAGTTGCATGTACTCAAAATCTGCAGTTGTATGAATAACTCTTTTTACTATTGGTTTTTCTAATATAGAAAATTTATCTCTCCAAGTACCCATTTCTTCTTCAATTATTTTGAAACTTTTTTCTTCTATTTTTTCCGGTATTTTTATATAGTTCATTTATATTCAACTCCTTTTTTTCTTTATTTTCATTAATAAAATTTTCAAAAAATCTAAATTGCTGTAGAAATGAATATGTGGATATCCTCCTATAACATTTTTCTTCTTAAATCCCTCTTTCCAAACTTTTCTGTTCCTTATTTTTTCAATTTTATAACCATATTCCACATCTTTATCTGCAGTTTCATATATAATCCTAGATCTGTGGAATTCATGACCTATAGTTTTTATTTTATTTTCTATTTCCACCTCTATATAACCAAATCTATTTAACTTTTTTGTCATTTCAATATTAAAATTATAAAATCCAACCATTTCTTTTTTTTCTCCTGTTAAATTTTTTACACTTTTACAAAGATACATAAACCCCCCGCATTCTCCATAGGCAAACATACCTCGATTCAAATTTTCTTTGATACTGTTTTTCATGCTTTGGTTTTTTGCTAGTTTGTCTGCGAAAATTTCTGGAAATCCACCTCCTAAATAAATTCCATCTAATTTAGAATTTATCTCTTTATCCTTAAGAGGAGAAAATTTTATTAAATTAACACCTATTTCTTCTAATAATTCTAAATTATCATTATAATAAAAATTAAAAGCTTCATCGTAAGCATATCCTAAATTTATTCCTTTAGATATGGACTTTAATTCTCCTAATTTATCTTTTGTTGAATTGTTTATTAAAGGTTTTATCTCTTTATTCTTAATACTAATCAGGTAATCCAAATCTATATGTTTTTCTATTAAATCTGCTGCTTTATCAGTTTTTTCTTCTAAATCTCTAGTTTCGTGAACCGTTACAAGACCAAGGTGTCTGCTTCCAAAAAAAATTTTTTCTTCTTTAGGAATATGTCCTATACATTTTATTCCTAATGTACTTTCAATTGGACTTTTATAAAACTCATACATAGCTTCACTGGTTTCATTTAATATTACTCCTCTTATATCTATGTTATTATCGTAATCAATATATCCTTTAATTTGAGCAAGAATACTAGCTCCTACTCCTTTTGGTTTTAATATAAGTATTACCGGTAAACCTAAAATTTTAGATACTTGTGCTGTGCTTCCATTTTCAAGAGAAAAATCTACTCCATCAAATAAACCCATAACTCCTTCTACAACAGCTATATTCTTACCATTAATATGTTTGCAAAAAAGTTTTTTATTTGTGTCCTCATCTAACATTACTAGATCAATATTATGCGATGGATTTTTTGTAACAAAAGAATGAAAAGCAGTGTCTATGTAATCCGGTCCTACTTTAAATGGCGCTACCTTTAATCCTCTTTTTTTTAATGCTTTCATAATTCCTATTGATATAGTAGTTTTTCCTACTCCGCTGTTTGTTCCAGCCAAAACAAAACCTTTCATTATTTAGTCTCCTTTATACAAATAAAAATCCTGCTCTCCAGCAGGATTCAAGTTAATATATCAGATTGCTAAATATTATTTTCCAATAATAACACAGTAATTTTCATGATATTTATTCTATATTTAATAAAACAATCTTTACACCAACTTACTTCCCACCGAAGTCGTTGCATACTATTCTAAGGCAGGTTTACTGACTTATAGTTCATCCTACTTTTCTTCCCTTCCCAGTATTATATCCAGTGGTAGTTTAAGAATTTCGTTCCTAATTACAGTAGCGGGGGCTGTAGAGGATTTTAACCTCTTTCCCTTTTTCCTTTTATTAAAGGCACCTTAGAATTTTATTTAGTTTTTTAATATAAATTCTATATTTTTATTTAATTTGCTCTTTTTATTATCATTGTTGAAAGATATGGTATCCCATTTATTAATTCTTCTATATTATCTACAATCCTTTCTTCTTCTGTTCCAGCCTTAACTACTAGTTTAAAACAATTTTGAAGATTATTGTTTTTTAAAGCTGCAATTATTTCTTCAGGATTATGTGAAGGTTTCATAACTACTACATTCTCAAAATTTTTCAAAATACTTTCTAGGTTAAAACTACTATCTCTAGAAGCTGGAACTACAGCTAGTCCTTCTTCCCATTTTGCTAGAGGTATTTTCAATATAGATGCTATCTTTGAATAAGAAGTGATCCCCGGTTTTAAAACTATATCTATATCTTTATCCTTTAATATTTCTTCTATATACATTGCTGTACTGTATAAACTTATATCTCCAATAGTAATAATAGCACCATTTTTCTTTTCCTTAAGTTTACTCTCTATTATTCTTACATTTTCTTCCCACTGTTTTTCCAACTGTTCTTTATTGTAATTCATTGGGAACACAAGTTCTACAATTTCACTATCTTTGATATATTCTTTAACAACTTTATATGCTGCACTCTCAACTCCCGGCTTTTTTATCGGAACAAAAATTACAGGTGAATTCTTTAATATTTCTACTACACCTACTGTTACATCTTTACTATCTCCTGGCCCTACTCCTACTCCATATAATTTCATTTTAGTCTCCCTATATTAAACCCACTCTTAATATTTTAGGATAATATTTTCTATTTTATTATTGACTTTAAATTAATTCAAAAAACTAAAAAACCTGCTTT
>JBEPWV010000077.1:0-5508 GCA_041642175.1 Clostridia bacterium | reverse complement strand
TTCTTTACCTTTATAATCACCTTTTTTACCCTTTGTTTTTTTACTTAAATCTCTTTTCGGTCTCTTTTGTTTAGGTTCAGTTCTTTGTTGGGTAGGTTTATTTCTTTTCTTATTTTTTTCTTTTTTTATTTCATCTTTTTTTTCTTCTGATTCTTTACCTTTTATGTAGTATTTTTGTAGTTTTGCAGCCTGCAATTCACTTACAGAACTCATATGACTCTTTAATCCCTGTATTTCAAATTCGTCTCTTGCTACTTTTATAATTTCTTTACTTGGTACGTTTAGTATTTTTGATAATTCGTATATCCTCATAGGACACCTCCTGATTTATTAAGTCGATTATGTAATTAGTCATATTCCTATCTTTAATGCCAAAAACACCGACTAGATTTTTTCCTAATAATTCTCCTAATTCTTCTTTTGTTTTATATTGGATAATATTTATATTCTTATCTCCAATGAAATTCTCGATTTTTTCTATCAATTTTATGGAAATATCTTTAGCAACAATAACTAGATAGACTCTGTTATTTTTTATATCTTCCTTCGTAATTTTATATCCTAAAGAAATATTACCACTCTTAACAGCAAATCCTATCATGCTATCTATCTTATTCATCGTCATTTAATTCCTGCTTTATTTTTTCGTACATATCTTGTGGAATTTGAGATTTGAATGTTTTTTCAAATCTTTTGTTTTTATATGCCATTTCAAAACATTTTATATCATTACAGATATAACCCCCTCGGCCGTTAGCCTTTCCAGTTTTATCTAAAGATATTTCTCCCTCTTTATTTTTTACTACTCTTATCAATTCTTTTTTAGGGAATCTTTCATCGCATCCCAAACATTTTCTTAATGGTATTTTTTTGTTTTTCATAAAAAGATCTACTCCTTATCTATTTTTCCTTCATATTGAGATTCACTTTTTATGTCTATTTTCCAACCAGTTAATTTTGCAGCTAATCTGGCATTTTGACCTTCTTTACCTATAGCTAATGATAGTTGAAAATCCGGTACAACTACAACTGCACTCTTTTCTTTTTCGTTAACATCTACTTTTACAGTATTAGCAGGATTTAAACTGTTAGAAATAAAAACAGCAGGATCTTTGTCATAGACAACTATGTCTATTTTTTCACCGTTTATTTCATCTACAATTGCTTTAACTCTACTTCCCCTATTACCTACACAAGAACCTACTGGATCTACATTTTCATCATTAGAAAATACAGCTATTTTAGTTCTTGAACCTGCTTCTCTTGATATGTTAAAGATTTCAATTACACCCTCGTAAATTTCCGGCACTTCCAGTTCGAATAGTCTTTTTATTAAGTCTGGATGTACCCTTGATAATGTTATATTAGCTCCCTTTGTAGTGTTTTTAACGTCTAATATAACAGCTTTTATTCTATCTCCCTGACTAAAGGTTTCATTGGGTATTTGTTCACTTTCTGTTAAAATACCTTCTATCTTTCCTAGGTTAACGAATATGTTGTTTTTACTTATTCTTTGAACTATTCCGGTAATAACTTCACTTTCTCTACCGTGATATTCATTATATATGTTGTCTCTTTCTGCTTCTCTAATTTTCTGAAGGATTACCTGTCTTGAAGTTTGTGCCGCTATTCTGCCAAAATCCTTTTTTGGTTTAATTTCTTTTTTATATAAATCCCCAACTTCTAGTTTTTTGTTTATCTCTTTTGCATCTTCAAGAGATATTTCCGTTACTGGATCTTCTACTTCTTCTACTACTGTTTTTTCTGTAAAAATTTTATAATCTCCAGTTTCTCTATCTATATCTATTTTAATCTTGCCTGCTTTACCGTAGTTTTTCTTGAATCCTGATAGAAGTGCTGTTTCCATCGCTGCTATTACAATATCTTTCGAAATTCCTTTTTCTTTTTCCAGTTCATTTAATGCGCTTATCATGTCTTTATTCATATCTACCTCCTAAAATTCTATGTATTTATTTGCTTTAGCTATTTCATTCATTTTAAAAACCATTTCTTTATCAGATTCGTCATCTAATTGAATAGTTATCATTTCACCATCAATATTAGTTAGTTTACCAGCAAACACTTTTTTGTTATCTTTTTTTGCATATAAGTTTAATTCTATTTTTTCATTTATATTTTTTTCATAATCTTCTAAAGATTTAAAAGGTCTGTCTATCCCTGGTGATGATATTTCCAGAAAATAACTGTCCTCAATAAAATCAAGGTCATCTAATTTTTTGCTCAATGCTCTACTTACATCCGAGCATTCATCTATGGTTATCCCCTCATCAGTATCTATAAATACTTTAAGATAGTAAATATTATTTTCTTTTGTATAATCTACTTCTACTAAAAATATATCTTTATCTATTAATATTTCTTTTAATATCTCTTCAGTTTTACTAATTATATTTCTTTTACTCATTAATTCCTCCTATACAATCAGAAAGAGTGGGGCAATCCCACTCTTGATTTCATTATTTAAGTTCAAACAATTATAGCATATTTAAGTATTATTTTCAACCAAAAAGTGAAATTTGATTTGTTTCATCCATTTGTTCTAAACATCCCTGTTCCTTAAGACCTTCTACTGAAGTTTTAGTAATTTTACATCGTTTACTCAAATCTTCTATGGATATAAATTTACCCTTTTTTCTTTCATCAATAATGCTTTTTGCAGCATTTTCTCCCATACCTTCTATACTTATTAGTGGCGGCAGTATATAGTCCCCGCTAATTTTGAAAATCTTATCATCTGATTCATATAAGTCCACGTTTTTAAATCTTAGATTTCTCTTGTACATTTCTAATGCAACTTCCAGTACAGTGTACAAGTTTTTATCCTTTTGGGTTTTATCTTTTCCCTTATCTTTAATTTCTTTCATTTTACTTAAAATAGAAGATTCACCCTTTAACACAAGCTTCGAATCAAAATCTGCTGCTTTTGTAGTAAAATAAGTACAGTAAAATGCTTGAGGAAAATTAATTTTGTAATAAGCAATTTTAAAGGACATTGTAACATAAGCAACTGCATGAGCTTTAGGAAACATATATTTTATTTTTTTACAGGATTCTATATACCAATTTGGTACATTTTTATCTTTCATTAGTTTAATGTCATCTTCCCTAAGACCTTTACCTTTTCTAACATTTTCCATAATATCAAAGGATGTTTTTTTATCTAATCCTTTATATATCAAATATGTCATGATATCGTCTCTAGTAGATATAACATTGTCTATTGTAGTGATATTTTGTCTAATTAAATCCTGGGCATTATTCAGCCAAACATCTGTGCCGTGGGATAGTCCTGAAATTCTTACTAAGTCTGAGAAAGTTTTGGGATTTGTATCCATAAGCATTTGTCTCACAAAATCCGTTCCAAACTCCGGAATACCCAAAGTTCCGACTTCACAGTTTATATCTTCTTTAGTTATACCTAAAGCTTCTGTTGTTTTAAAAAGAGATAGAGTCTCTGCATCATCTAATCTTACATTACTGCTTTTAAATCCTGTTAAATCTTCCAGCATTCTAATCACACTAGGGGTATCGTGACCTAGTATATCAAGTTTAAGTATTCTACCTGAAATAGAATGATAATCAAAGTGAGTTGTTATTACTCCTGAACTACTGTTGTTCGCTGGATATTGAATTGGAGTAAAGTCGTATATTTCTTTGTTTTTTGGAACTATCATTATTCCTCCGGGATGTTGTCCTGTTGTTCTTCTGACACCGGTACATCCATCTACTAATCTATCTATTTCAGCTTTATTTACTTTTTGTTCTTTTTCGTCGAAATAATTTTTAACAAACCCATATGCTGTTTTTGATGCTATCGTACCTATAGTACCTGCTCTATATACATAACCTTCTCCAAAGAGAGTTTCTGCATATTTCATTGCTATCATCTGTTCTTCACCAGCAAAATTTAAATCGATATCAGGTTCTTTATCTCCCTTAAAGCCTAAGAAGACTTCAAAAGGAATATTATGACCATCTTTGTTTAAATGTGCACCGCATTGTGGACAAATTTTATCATCTAAATCAACTCCGGAGCCGATATTTTCTTCATCTCTTAATTCAAAATATTTGCATTTTGGACATACGTAATGAGGTGGTAGTGGATTTACATCTGTAATGTTGGATAAAGTAGCTACAAATGAAGAACCTACTGAGCCTCTGGAACCAACTAAATAGCCATCTTCTAAGGATTTTTTAACAAGTTTATGAGCTATTATATACATAACAGCATAACCATTGCTTATAATGGAATTTAATTCTTTTGATATTCTGTTTTCTACTATTTCAGGAAGTTCATCACCGTATATTTTTTTTGCATTATTGTAAGTTAATTCTTTTAACTTTTCTTCTGACCCTTCTATTATAGGAGGAAATGTTCCATCTGGTATAGGTTGAATTTCCTCTATCATTTCTTCAATTTGACTTGGATTATCTATTACTATTTCTTCTGCTTTTGCTTTATCTAAATAATCAAAATCCTTCATTATTTCATCTGTCGTTTTTAAATATAAAGGAGCTTGTTGATCTGCATCTCTAAATCCCTGTCCGTACATAAGAATTCTTCTATATACTTCATCATACGGATTCAGAAAGTGAACATCTCCTGTTGCACAAACCAATTTATTTAATTCATCGCCAAGGTTTATTATTTTTTTATTTATTTCCTGTAAATCTTCTAAACCTTCTACCACTCCATTTTCAATTAAATGAGCATTATTATATAATGGTTGTACTTCAAGAAAATCGTAAAAACTAGCAATTTCTTTTAATTCTTTGCTATTTTTCCCCTTTAATGCTCCTTGATACATTTCTCCTGATTCACAAGCAGTTCCTATTATTAAACCTTCCCTGTACTTATTTAATATGGATTTTGGTATTCTTGGTTTTTTATAAAAATATTTTAAATGGGATAAAGACACCAGCTTATAAAGATTTTTCAAACCTGTATAGTTCTTTACAAGTATTATCACATGATGTGTTTTTGAATTCTTTATATTTGATTTATCAGCAAAATAATTATTGATTTCATTTAAATTATTTATATCTTTTTTCTTTAAAATGTCAAAAAATTCTAATAGAACCTTTGCAGTTGCCTCTGAATCATCAACGGCTCTGTGATGATTATTTAATTCTATTTTAAAGTGTTTTGTAAGAGCTTTTAAGTTGTGTCTTCTCTTGTTTTTCAGTATTCTTCTTGATAGTTCTAATGTATCTATTATAGTAAATTGTTTTTCTATATTGTAATTATTCTCTAAAAACCGATAATCGAAATCAGCATTATGGGCACATATAGTGTTACATTCTCCTATAAAACTAAAGAATTCTTTCATTCCTTCATCTATTGTAGGTTTATCTCTTACCATTTCATTAGAAATACCTGTTAAACTTTCTATTTTTTCAGGAATATTAATACCCGGATTTATAAGTTGATTAAACTTTTCTATTATTGAATTATTCTTTAATTTAACAGCACCAATTTCAATTATT
>JBEPWV010000076.1:0-5573 GCA_041642175.1 Clostridia bacterium | reverse complement strand
AGGAGGAATAATAGCCTTTACTTTTGGGTTTTTATACAATGACATAAACTCTTTATATCTAGTTTTAGAGCTGGTACTAACAGCCTTATAATTTTGCCTAACACTTGGTGTTTCAATATATTTATACCCTAAATTACTAAGGTTTTTCACTGCATAATCTAATTTATTTAAAAAAACTCCAGCGACTCCTGATGATGGTGCACAAATACCTATGGTATCTCCTTTTTTTAATGGTGATGGATATTTAATCATAAATAATATCTCCTATTTTTATTTGTTTTATAAAGGATTAATCTCAATAATTAGCTTCTTAGTATATTTAATAGTTCTTTTAATATCTGATGGAAAAGGAAAAATAACTTTTTTCCCCAAAAAAATTGGGGTTATTAAAGATAAAAGTAAATTTTGCCCATGTTTTCCAGGCTCAGAAGAAATATAAATACCTTTATCTTTTAAAATTGGTTTGCATTTAATCAAGCTAGATTTTCAAATCACTAGCTTTCTTTATTTAATTAAACCTGTTTACTTTGTGAGCAGGACTACGGCTTCTCCCAGACTTCTTTATCCAATCATCCTTCCTTTCAGTCGGTTTCTTGGAATTCAGGTTGGATTAAATTAAAGATTCTTCCTTCGTCTGAATGACATTATGCTACTTTTTAAGCAGTGTCACCGACTCTGTATGAACACTATGTGGAAACATGTCTACAGGTTGTATTTCTTCTATTTTGTATTCTCCATCTTGGAGAATCTTCAAATCTCTAGCCAAAGTTGAAGGGTTGCAGGAGATGTACACAATTTTGTCAGGATTCATATCTTTTATAGTTTTGAGTACAGATTCCTCACAACCTTTTCTTGGTGGATCTAATATTACTACGTCTGCTTTTACACCCTTGTTATATAGTTTTGGAAATAAATCTTCAACACTGCCTAGATGAAATTCTGCATTTTCAATATTATTTTCTTCTTTATTTTCCTCAGCACTTTTAACAGATTCTTCTACTACTTCTATACCATGGACTTCTTTAGCTTTTTGAGCTGCTAATAAAGATATAGTACCTACACCACAGTATAAATCGTAAACTATATCATCATTCTTTATATCTGCATAATCCAATGCCTTATTGTATAGTTTATCAGTCTGAGTGTGATTTACCTGAAAAAATGTATGAGGGTATACTTTAAATTTCAGATCAAAAATATTTTCTTTAATATATTCTTCTCCATGCAGTAATATATTTTTTCTTCCTAATATTCGATTAGTTTTTTCATCGTTTATATTTAAAAATATAGATTTAATGTTTGGTATTTTTTCAATTATTTTACCAGTAAATTTATTGAGTTTCTTTTTTATATTATCTTTACTAATTATCACCAACATAAGTTCATCATATTGGTTAATTCTCATTAAAATATGCCTTAAAGAACCTTTATGTGTTCTTTCATTGTATATAGAAATATTGTTTTTGATTATGAAGTCTCTTAGTATATATATTATCTCTTCTGTCCATTGATTTTGTATCAAACAATCATCTATATTTACAATGTTGTGACTTCCCTTTTCATATGGTCCGATTAGGAGTTTTCCATTTTTTATAGTTATAGGAAAGGCTCCTTTATTCCTATATCTGTAAGGTTTTTCCATTCCTAAAGTATCTTTGATTTTAATATTTTTAATATTCTCTAAGTTATTCCTATTTAATTCATTAATCAATGTATCTCTTTTATATTTCAACTGCTCTTCATATTTCATATGCATGATTTGACAGCCTCCACACTCGTAAAAATATGGACACTTTGGATCTTCAAATTTTTCAGATCTTTCTAAATATTCTATAACTTCTCCTACTCCATATTTGGATATTGCTTTTGAAATTTTTATTTTTACTATATCTCCAGGAAGAGTATTATTTACAAAAATTACATAACTATCAATTTTTCCTACTCCCTGTCCTCTAAAGTTTAAATCGATAATTTGTATATCTGTTATTTCTCCTTTTTTAATGGGTTTTGTCATCATTGCACATCCTTTTTTTGTTTTATAATTTATTATATCATTTATTTGCAGGTGCTGTATTTAAATTTATTCATTTTTATTGTATAATGATTATCAGTAACTATAGGAGTGTACTATGAAAGTATTAAAAAATCTAATTATAATTGGAATAATAGTATTTTGTGCATCGACTTTACCAATTTTTCTGTCTCCAATGGATTTTAGTAGTGTCATTAACATTGAAGAAATCGATGAAAATATTTATCTTTCTTTAGAATCTAAGAATGGTAATGAATTTAATGATCCTTCCAAAATAAATTTAGTCTTGAAAACTAACTCTGAAAAAGAAATTTATTTTAATCCAAATAATATGATTAAATTGGAAGTTTTTGATAATGGTAATAAGATAGATGTTGATGGTATTGAATATGCATTTAGTAAGACCACCCTTGTTGATGGTAAACCTTTAAATATAATTGTTGATATTTCTAACGAAAATTTAGACCTGTCTTATGGTGACTATAAGTTTATTTTTACTGCATCGGGAGAAAATAATTTATCTGATGAATTAGAAGTGACAGTAGATTATCAATTAAAAGGTGTATATTATGTTGGAACAAATGAAACCAATGATCTTACTCCTATTAAACTATACTTCCAAACACAACGCTACGATTTAGTTCCAATTTACAGGTTTGTGAATACATCGAATTTACTTCACAATGTTATTGAAGAAGAATTGTTAAAAGGACCTATTGATAGCAATCTAACTACTCCAATAGAAAATGTGAATTATATAATCTTAAGAGATGGTATAATATATGTTGATTTACCAAGAGATTCTGAAGTATATACTGGTGAATACAGCGAAAATGCTTTTTATTCTTTTGTTAAGACTTTTTCTCAAATGCCATATTCATCGAGAATAAGATTTACTTTTGATAATTTAGTTCAAGATACATGGTTTAATGGAATTAATGTTAGAAGTTCAATTCCATATCCTAATAATATTAATGTTTATATTCCAGTACTGGTTGATGAAAGGTTTTATTTAAGTGAAAAGAGTATTTTGCTAGATGAAGGTGTCTCTTTAGATGAGAAGGTCGAAAGAATTTATACATTCATTAGAGATAATAGTAATGGTTATTTTCAATCATTAAATGATGTCGGTATCAATAGTGTGTCAAGAGAAGAAAATCAACTAACAATAGATTTCGATAAGGATATTACAAACTTACATTCAAATAATCAGGATTTGCAAAATATGTTAATTGATAGTTTCCTTTATTCTTTTTCAAGTATCCAGGAAGTTGAAAGCATTAAATTCACATATAATTCTGAAGCTATGGGCACCTATGGTAGTTATGATCTAAGTACTTCTATCCAACCTTTTGAATATTTTAATATAGAGAATATAGAATAAAAAATCCAGCTAAATGCTGGATTTTTTTATTCTATTAATTTCCCATGTATTATTACTCTGGCATTATCATACCAAAAATTACACGTGACTAAAGATATTACTGTATCATCTTCAGTTATATCTATATTATTTTTGATTAAAGATCTCTCCTTCGATTCTTCTAAAAAGCCTTTATATTTTTCTCTATCTTTAAATATTGTATATAAATGATAATTTTCACTATCTAAATTAACTACATATGCCGAATATATTTCCCAAGTTGTACGCTCTCCATTTAAATCAAGGGTTATGGTGTCATTATTTTCAAAGTATTCTTGATAGGTACCTTCATTAGTATATCTTTCTAAATCCGAAAACATAGAACCGTCTCTAATTTTATGTCCATAGATAATAATATTGTCGTCTCTTTCCACACTTACATTTCTAAAGTCCATATATATTGAACCGTAAGAATCTCTTTCTCCTTTGTAGTTGTGATTAAGGTAATATTCATTATCATTTGCCTGAACTACTGGATAATCTATTCTAGTTCCATGTACATTTATCCATCCAATAACATTTTCTTCGAAAGCTACGTCTTCTTGACTTATTTGATTTTCTTCCTGTTGAGGTTCCTGTTGAACAGGTTCTTCATCAGAATTGTCTTCCTGAGGTTCTTCAGAAGAATTTTCAACTGTTTCTTCAACTACTTCCTCAGGATTTTCAATTTCTTCAGTAGTTTCAGGTTCCTCTTCTGGTTTATTATTTATTTTTTCATCTAAGACTTCTTCTATATTTTTATAATACATATCTCTTGCTTCACTGTATAATTTATCAGCTTTATATGATCTATAGTAAGTATTGATCAACAAACCTAAAGATACAATGAGTAATATGAGAAAAAATCTATATAGTATTTTCTTTTTCATAGCAACCATCCTTTGGTTAATTATAATACTAAATGACTAAATAGTAAACTTATAGTGTTATATTTATACCCAAAGGTATTTTAAATATAATAATGTTTATTTATTGTAATGAAAGGGTATATATTTGATATACTATATATAAGGAGTGATTTTTTGAAAAGAAATATATTAAAGAAGTATGAAGGTCGGATTACAAAAGACGGTGCCGGGGTTAAATTAAATAGAATTTTCAGCAATAGAGATGTTGAGGAAGTAGATCCATTTTTACTTTTAGATTTTTTTGATTCTAATAATCCCGAGGACTATACCAAAGGATTTCCATGGCATCCCCACAGAGGAATAGAAACAATAACTTATTTAATAGAAGGCGAATTAGAGCATGGCGATAGTTTAGGTAACAGCGGTACTATTGAACCTTACGGTTGTCAGTGGATGACTGCCGGTAGTGGTATTGTTCATCAAGAAATGCCTCAAGAATCCAAAAGAATGCTGGGAGCTCAACTTTGGCTTAATTTACCAAAAGAAAGTAAAATGACAGAACCAGCCTATAGAGATATTACTGTTGATGATTTAAAAACTCATGAAGATGACCAGACTAAAGTTAACATTATATGTGGTGAATACAAAGGTCTAAAAGGTCCTGTTAGAGGAACGTATGTAGACCCTATCTATTTTGATGTGGAAATAAAACCAGGGAAAAACTTTCTTTATTCCATAGATGAAGAAGAGAAAGTATTTCTTCTAATGATTAAAGGTAGTATTAAATTTGATAATGGTGATAGTGCAAATTTTAATAAGGAAAAAGGAGTACTGTTAACTCAAGGTGATGAAATAGAAATAAAATCATCTGAAGGAGCTAGATTTCTGTTATTCGCAGGAAAGCCTTTGAATGAACCTATAGCATGGGGTGGACCTATAGTTATGAATACTCAAGAGGAACTAAGTACGGCTTTCAAAGAATTAGATGAAGGAACTTTTATCAAATAGTCATTAGTCTCCAGAATATATTTTCTGGAGACTAATGCTTCCTTAATAAATATAGTTTTTTTTAAGAAGTGTTTATATGTATAATATAAATAACTATTTATTCAATATTTTTTTTACCATTGGTGCTCTCAGTCTGTGAACTACTCCTAAATTTGATCCTACTAAAGGTCTAAGATAGAATTTAAATTCATCCGTTATTCCATTACCTTCATCATTTATAAATTCAGGAGCCATAACTTTAGTTTTGGCTGCAATTTTTTTT
>JBEPWV010000075.1:0-5581 GCA_041642175.1 Clostridia bacterium | reverse complement strand
TGTTCTACAAAGGCCTATTCCTTCAGCACCAAATTTTAACGCTGTATTTGAGTCCTTAGGTGTGTCTGCATTTGTTCTGATTCCTAGTGTTCTAACTTCATCAGCCCATTCCATTAGTTTTGAAAAGTCACCGGATAAATTTGGCTCTACTGTTTTAATTTTGCCTTCATATACTTTCCCAGTAGTACCATCCAAAGAAATAACTTTTCCTTCTTGAAACTTCATACCGTCAACGGAGAATATTTTTAATTCTTCATTTACCTTTATTGATTCACATCCAGCAATACAGCATTTTCCCATACCTCTTGCTACTACAGCAGCATGAGAAGTCATTCCTCCTCTAGATGTAAGAATACCCTTAGCTGCATTCATTCCTTCTATATCTTCTGGAGATGTTTCTTTTCTTACTAAAATTACATCTTCACCGTTTTTAGCAGCAGTCACAGCTTTTGTTGCAGTAAAATAAACCTTTCCTGAAGCTGCTCCCGGAGAAGCTGGTAATCCTTTAGCTATAGGATTTGCTTTTTCCATTGTTTCACTATCAAAAGTAGGATGTAACAGTTGATCTAATGATTTAGGTTCTATTCTCATTAAAGCCTCTTCAATATCTATCACACCTTCTTCTTCCATCTCTACAACTACTTTTAGAGCTGCTTGTGCCGTTCTTTTACCAGTTCTTGTTTGTAGAAAATATAGTTTTCCTTTTTCTATTGTAAATTCTATATCCTGCATATCCTTATAGTGGCTTTCTAATTTTTCACAGGTTTCTTTAAATTCATTGAAAACCTCAGGCATTATATCTTTTAGTTCTTGAATATCTTTAGGTGTTCTTATTCCAGCTACTACATCTTCTCCCTGAGCATTTATTAGAAATTCACCAAATAATTTCTTTTCACCGGTTGCAGGATTTCTAGTAAATGCAACTCCTGTTCCCGAGGTATCTCCCATGTTTCCAAAAACCATTGATTGTACACTCACTGCTGTTCCCATTTTATGATTAAGTTCATTTATATTTCTGTAAGATACAGCTCTTGGATTATTCCAAGATTTAAAAACCGCTTCTATAGCCATTAAAAGCTGTTCTTTTGGATCTTGTGGAAAGTCTCTTCCCGTTTCTTCTCTGTATATATTTTTGAACTCATTAACTATATCTTTCAAATTTTCAGGAGTAAGTTCTGTATCGATTTCGTAATTGTTTTTTTCTTTAAAATCATCCATAACATTTTCGAAAAGATATTTTGGTATCTCTAATACTACGTCACTAAACATCTGAATAAATCTTCTATAACTATCGTATGCAAACCTTTCATTTCCTGTACTTCTACTAAGGCCTATTACAGAATCATCATTTAATCCTAAATTTAGTATAGTATCCATCATACCAGGCATTGATATAGCAGCTCCAGATCTAACTGAGACTAATAAAGGAATATCTAAATCACCAAATTTCTTTCCTGTCTGTTTCTCAATATCCTTCATACCTTCATAGATTTCTTCCACCATTTCTTCGGATAATTTTTCACCTACTTTATAAAATTCAGTACAAGCTTCTGTAGTAACAGTAAATCCTGGAGGTACAGGTAGTCCAATATTAGACATTTCTGCCAAATTAGCTCCTTTTCCCCCTAATAAAGATTTTTTTGATGCTTCTCCTTCTTTAAACAAGTATACCCATTTTTTATCCATTGAAATCCTCCTTAATTATTTTTTGAAAGAATTTGAATTATTATATTTGCAGTTTCTTCTATTGCTCTAGTTGATACATTTATTATTGGACACTTTAATCTGTTAAATATTTTATCGGCATAATCAAGTTCTTCTATTATCCTATTAAGGTTAGCATAGTTTGAGTTGTTGTTAATCCCCATATCTTTTAATCTTTCTCTTCGAATCTCATTTAATTTTCTAGGATCATTTGTCAATCCTATTATTTTTTTCTTATTAGTCTCAAATAATTCTTTTGGTGGTTCAACTTCAGGTACTAGAGGGAGGTTAGCTACTCTATAGTTTTTATATGCAAAATACATACTTAAAGGAGTTTTCGAAGTTCTAGAAATTCCAACTAAAACTATATCAGCTTTTTTAAAACCTCTAGGATCCTTTCCATCATCATATTTTACAGCAAATTCTATAGCTTCAACCCTTTCAAAGTAGTGAGATGTGAGTTGGCGATTAAGACCTGCTTCTCTTTTAGGTTTAATACCTGTGAGTTCCGTTAAAGGTTTGATTAACGGTCCAAGCACATCCACCGCTTTTATATTGTTTTCTTTTGCCCTTTTATTTATATAATCTTTCATTTCCTTAATAACTATTGTATAAACTATCAGGCAGTTTTTCCCCTTGCAGTAATCAATTACTTCATCAATGTGCTCGTTATCTAAAACAAAGGAAAACTTTTTCATTCTTTCAATAGAATCGTTAAATTGAATTTTTGCCGCCTGAGCAACTAATTCTGCTGTTTCTCCTATAGAATCAGACACTACAACAATTTCTGGCTTTGTAAAGTCTGCCATTATACCTCCTTTGTATGTGATATACTATTTGAAGTTAAATTAGGTATAGTATAACACATATCTTTATTGTTTTTAAATATTTTTTTTCTCATTTTTATGATATATTTAATATATACATATTAATATTAAGGATGGAAATAATGAATTATGAATTTTTACTGAAATATATAACACAAGAAAATCTAAATTTAATAATTAATCTCATTGATAAATATGGAATTATAGCCGGAATACTTCTTCCGATTATAGAAACTTTCTTCCCTTTTTTACCTCTAATATTTTTTGTAACTATTAATATCATAATCTTTGGTTTTTTTGAAGGCTATCTTTATTCTTATTTAGGTAATATAATCGGATCTTTACTACTGTTTTTATTGATAAGATATATAAGACGGAAGAAATTTTCAGAATCGGCTAAAAAAGATTCAAAATTTCATAATATTAAGAACAAGCTTAAAAAAAATGATTTTAGTTTTTTGTTTATTTTATTTTGTTTTCCTTTTACTCCTTCTTTTTTAGTTACGGGAATAGCTGCTGTGTCTAATTTTAAGCTTAGTCATTTTATTATATCTTTGTTTTTAGGAAAACTTATAATGATATTTTCTCTTTCTTATATTGGATACAATATTTCTTCTTTTTTTGAAACTCCAGGTAAGTCAGTATTGCTGATTTTAGTTATTGTTGCTATTAATTTTATCGGAAAAAATTTAATGGACAAATATACTCATAGAAATGAATAGTCCTTTAACCTTTCAACACCCGAATAAAGATTAAATCTGCTATTTCTAGCGAACCCTACTAATAATATACCCATATTTTTACCTTTTAAAACAGCATTTTTTGTCACAGCCGCCTTTGATATTATACCTTCAATACATTCCAGGGATAATTTATCAAGAACTTCTGTAGTAATTCTTCCTGAAAATAAAATCAAAACTTCATCCATTTTTTCTAAATTTTTAACTATATATCCTAGTACCTTATCTAATGCGTTTTGCCTTCCAATATCATCTGCAAAATAAATAATTTCACTGTTCTTTAGTATTCCGCAGCTATGTACTCCACCTGTTTCTTTAAATAGTGATGATCTTTGAGTAAATTCTTTCATGGATTCATTAATTTCTTTAGAATCGGTTCTGTAATTATTCCGATGATTATTTATTGATTTTTTATTTTTATTTACAATACAGTAACAGTCTCCTTGAATTTCGCTAGTACTTATAAATTCAATTTTTTCAATATCTTCATAGATAGATATGTATCCTTCGGTTAATAAAAATCCAACAATCATATCCTCCAGTTTTTCCCTAAGGCAAAGTCTAACACCAACAGGTCTATTATTTACGTATATTTTAAGTTTATACTCTACTACAGATTTATCAAAAATCTCTTTATAATTATTTTCTTCATATCTAATTATTTTTACATCATTTTTAATCATATCTTCAACTCATTTTCTTTCAAAAAAGATTCTACATCTTCTTTAGTATTAAAATTAATGAACATCTCCCAGTTAGGACTGTATTTTCTTGCTGTCTTTTCTTCAACGAATAAAACATTTAAATTCTTTACCAGTTTATGTACTGAGTACCCGTCTTCTTCAATATAATTTTTTATGTCATTGATCATTTCATTTGAATAAAAAGCATTAAAAGGTTCAATCCATTCACCTAATAAGGTTATGCATGCTTTGTGTTTTTTCTTTTTTAACATACTTTTTAAAAATTTTATATAATCTCTATTAATAACAGGCATATCACATGCTAAAAAGTAAGTATACAAACTGGAGGAATTAACCAATCCTGCGTATATTCCTCCTATAGGTCCTTTATTTTTAATTATATCTGTAGCTGTCTTACAATTTAATCCATGATAGTACTGAGGATAGTTTGTAATAATAATAATATCTTCAAAGTCTTTTTCTAATTTTGAAATTTGCATCTCAACTAATCTTCTATTATTTATATTTAGAAGTTCTTTATTTCTCCCCATTCTTTTGCTTTTTCCACCTGCTAAAATTACTGCTGTTCCAAATTTTTTCATAAAATCAACTCTTTTTAATGTTTTATTTGCTGCAGGAAAAATTTAATTTTTCTTCATTTTTATTTAGCTTTCTTATATTTACAGTGCTTACTTTCAATTCCGGTATCTTTGCAATTGGATCTAGTTTAGGATTTGTAAGACAGTTGGCCGGTCCATCTGCGAAGTGAAAAGGTATAAATACTACCCCTTCCTGTATATCATCTGTAACAAATGCTTTAACTTTAATGCTACCTCTTCTTGAACTAACAACAATAATTTCACCATCTTCTACATCTAATCCCCTTGCCGTTACAGGATTAATTTCTACAAAGGATTCATCGTATAAATTATTTAACCCTTCTATTCTTCCCGTCATAGTTCTAGTATGGTAATGATAAAGTATCCTTCCAGTTGTAAGTATATAAGGATAGTCATCTGAAGGTCTCTCGTCGCTTTCAGCATATTCTGCTGGTATAAAAAGGCCTTTGCCTCTTGCTGGATGATCTTTGTGTAGATACTTTGTTCCAGGATGGTTGTCATCAGTACAAGGCCACTGTAAACCTGTTTCTTCTATTCTGCTGTATTTTATTCCTGCATACTGGGGTGTAAGTGATGATATTTCTAAAGCTATTTCTTCCGGACTATTGTAATCTTCTTCCATACCTAATCTTTTAAGTATATCCTTTATTATAATCCAGTCTGCTTTTGATTCTCCTATAGGCTCTACAGCTTTTCTTATTCTTTGAACTCTTCTTTCTGAGTTTGTAAAGGTTCCATCTTTTTCAGCAAAGGAAGCAGCTGGAAGTATAACATCCGCAAATTCTGAAGTTTCATTTTTAAATATGTCTTGAACCACAATAAAGTCAATATTTTCAAGAGATTCTTTAACATGACTTAAATCAGGATCTGAGAGCATAGGGTTTTCTCCCATTATATATAGAAACTTTAGCTTGCCTTCACGTCCTTTTTTAAAAATCTCAGTAACTGTAAGGCCTACAATATTATCCAACTTCTTATTCCAAGCTTTTTCAAATTTTTCTCTGCTA
>JBEPWV010000074.1:0-5619 GCA_041642175.1 Clostridia bacterium | reverse complement strand
TTCTTTTTCGAGTCTTTCTTTCATTTTGCCTTTTATATCGTCAATATTTTCGTAGACTCCATCTAAATTTTCGTATTTTTTTAAAAGTTTGAGTCCTGTTTTTTCTCCTATTCCGTATACTCCAGGAATATTATCAGAACTATCACCCATTAAAGCTTTTAAATCAATAAATTGATCGGGAGTGATCCCATACTCTTCTTTCATTTTATCTTCATCAAATTCAACTATATTAGTAACTCCGGTTTTTGTTAATATAACGGTAATATCTTTGTCTATAAGTTGTAAATAATCTTTGTCGCTTGTAACTAGATATGTTTCAATGTCTTTTTCTTTGAATTTATTTGCTAAGGAACCAGCAATATCATCCGCCTCATAACTATCTATTTCTAAATATTCAATATTATGTTTATCTAAAACATCTCTTATCATACCAAATTGCATGACTAACTCATTTGGAGCTTTTGCTCTTCCTGCTTTATAGTCTTCATATTTTTCATGTCTAAATGTAGGTTTATCAGGATCAAAGGCTACACAAAGATATTTTGGTTGGTAATCATCGATAATTTTATATAGCATAGTTAAAAATCCGTATACTGCATTTGTAAAAACACCTTTTTTATTTTTAAAAGGTGGAAGTGCATAATATGCTCTAAATAAAATACTGTTTCCATCAATAATAACAAATTTATCTTTACTCATTTATAAAACTCCCTAATTAATTTTTTTGTCTATCATAAATACTATATTATATTTCTATATCAATTACAAACATAAAATAGACCTCTTGTAAGAGGCCTATTCTGAATTTAGTTCTATGATTTTTTCTTAAAAACCTTTTTTACTATAATCCATATTATATAGATAGCTACTAATATCACCAGGAGTATCGGTATAAAGCCTATTAGTGATATAAAAGAATTTTCAAGCAGATTTATAATTCTATTTATCGATCTAGTGAAATTTTCTTTTGCTCTGGACCAGATATTTTCATCTACAGGCTGTATCCTGGTCTCATCTTTAATCTCTCTTACACTTAAATGTATTGTAGACATTGAAGCTCTATTATCTATATCAGAAAGATTCATCTTGAGATTGTCTATTTCACTTCTAATCCTCGTAAGTTCACTTTCTATTTCCATAATTTCTGTTACATTTTCCGCTTGATCCATCAACTCTCTAAGTCTTTCTTCTTGAACTTCTAAGTTTTTAACCTTATTATCTATTTCATAGTATTGTCTTGTTACGTCATCTTCGTTAATTGATTCCTGAATTAATTCTCCCTCTCCTTTGAGATAATCAAATACAGACTGGAAAGCTTCATTAGGAATTCTAATTGTAAATCTACCATTTCTTAATTTAACCTTGTCGTTGTTATTGTCATAATAGTAATTATTTGTATATGTCTCCATATTTTCTATATACCCATTGTTATCTCTTACAATGGATTCAATATTATTTACAAATTTATCATATTCAGATGTTTCCACCTCTAAACTTCCAGTTTTTATAATCTTTAATTCTCTATTTCTATAGTTTGTGTCTTCTGAAGCTATACCTACATTTTTTTCACCATCAGCAGCTCCATTAAATCCCATTTCTTCTCTTAGAGCTTCATCTTGTTCTGCTTCTCCATAATCAGCTGGTGATTCCATTGTAGGTGCTTCTTGAGGAGCTTCTGCTGCTTCTTCCATAATTCCCATGTCGTTAGAGGTTTTTCCTCCTCCTAATCCGAGGTTTGAAAATATAAATGTGGCTCCTAATAAGACAACAAAGGTTGCTGCAATAGCCGTAATTCTTTTCCAGTTCCATTTATTTTTTGATTTCTTTTCTATTAATTTATCGTGAAGTTTTTCACAATATCCTTCAGGCAATTTTTCAAGAGGCATGTTATTAACTGTCTCAACAATGCTTTTTATGTTTTCAAACTCTATACGACAGTTATCACATTCTCTAAGATGTTCCTCAAATTTTGCTGCTTCTTTATCTGTAAGTTCATTATCTATATATAAAGATATTTTTTCTTTACATTCCCTACAGTTCATAAAATCACCTTCCATCTTTCTACATATTTTGTATAATTATTTCTTTTAATTTCTCTCTACCCCTACTTATTCTCGATTTCACAGTACCTTCATTACAATCAAGTATTTCTGCAATTTCTTTATATTTAAATCCTTGAATATCTCTTAGAATAATAACACTTTTAAAATCATCATCCAGCATATCAATACTTTCTCGTACAAGTTCTTTATTTAACTTTTCTGTTAATAGTTTTTCTGGATTTTTATCATTGTCTTCAATTTGTTTCGGTATTTGATCATATCCATAGTGAATTGGTTCATCTAGTGATGATGTTTTCAGTCTTTTTTTCCTTTTAAAGTCAATACAGGTATTGAATATTATTTTGTACATCCAAGTTTTAAATGAAGAATTCATGTTAAAGCTATTTATATTTTCATATACTTTAATTAATGCTTCTTGAGATATATCTTCTGCATCTTCTTTGTTTTTTAGAATTTTAAGTGCTACATTATATGCATATTTTTTATGTTCTTTTATCAATTCTTCAAAAGCCTCAATATCACCTTTTTGACTTTTAACAATTAGGTCTTGGTTCATAATATATTCACCCCTGTTATTATTTATATAGACGAACTAAATCAGATTTAGTTCCATATATTTTAATTTATTATATAATTATACTATAGAGAAAATTCTTTTACAATTTGAGACGGTTAAATTAATCAATTCTTAATATATTGTTAATAGTCAATCAAAGATTGAATATATATTCGAATTATGTTATTATAACATTGGTTTTTTATATCTAGCAACTATGCCATTTTCTTATAATATAGGAGTGATGATAATTGAATATCTTTTTTACACTTTTCTATACCCTTATTTGGACTATTTTTTCAGAAAACTTTACCTTAGAGATTGTATTTATAGGCTTAATATTTTCTGTTTTTATAACATATACAAATAAATCACTTTTGGATTTTAAAAGTCCTAAATTGAGGTTTGGGTATTTTATTTTATTTTTTGAATATTTATTTATTTTGATAATTGAAATAATCAAAGCAAATATCCATGTTGCTATTATTATTTTAACTCCAAACCCAAATTTAGACTCTACAATTATTGTTCATAAAACTAATTTGAAATCTGATTTTCATAAGATGATTTTAGCTAATTCTATAACTTTAACACCTGGGACTTTGACTATAAGTTTAGATGAAGATTTTCTCAAAGTGCACTGCTTAAAAGAAAGGTTTAAAAAAGGAGTAGAAGATTCTAAGTTCGAAAAAATATTATTAGAAATTGAGGAAAAATATTATGATTAATTTACTGAAATTTTCATTAATTTTTTTATCTTTCACCATATTTCTATGTATGTACAGAGCTATTAAAGGTCCCACTATAGCCGACAGAATAATCGCCATTAATGTTGTGAATACAAAGGTTATTGCTATAATTATCGGTGTTTCTTTTATTTTTCATGAGACATATTTTATAGATGTTGCATTGGTTTATGCTCTAATTAGTTTTACAGCTTCTATATTAATATCTAAGGTTATAAAGGAGTCTTAATATGACTACAGTTTTTTTTGTTATCTTTTTAATATCAGGCTTGTTGTTTTTTGCTGTTGGCACACTAGGAATCTTAAAATTTCCAGATGTATATACCAGAGCTCATAGTTCAGCTAAGTGTGATACAATGGGAGCGTTCTTAACACTATTCTCCTTCTGTATTTACAATGGATTCAATCCTGTAACTCTTAAAATTATTCTTATAATTATTTTTATATTTATAACTACTCCTACTGCAACACATATTATAGCCAGAGGAAACTATGAAAGAGAAGGAGATTCTGAAGATGGAAAGCTTTAGTATAATAATATTAATTTTTTTGATAATATTTGCTATATCAGTTTCTGTTATAAAAAATCTTTTAGCTAGTGTTATTGTTTTTATGGTATATAGTCTTCTCATGGCAGTGCTTTGGCAGCAGTTAAATGCTCCTGATCTGGCAATAACTGAGGCAGCCGTAGGCGCAGGTGTGACTACTTTATTATTTGTGCTGACCATTAGAAAGGTTAAAGGTGAGAATAATGAGGAAAATTAGTGCTATTTTTATAACAGTTATGCTTATATTGATACTGTTAATTGGAGTTAATGATCTACCAGAATTTGGTAATGAAAATAATCCAAGCAATAATATTCTTAGCGAATCTTACTTAGCAAATACTACTAAAGAAACTGGAGCTTTAAATATAGTTACTGGTATCATATTGGATTATAGAGCTTTGGATACATTAATGGAAGCGACGGTTTTATTTAGCGGAGTTACTGTTATTATACTTCTTTTTAAAAAATAGGAGATTGTTATGGGAAAAGATATAATTCTAAAAGAAATAGGAAAGATTTTAGTACCTCTAGTACAACTTTTTGGTATTTACATAATAATTAACGGACATCTTTCTCCCGGTGGAGGCTTTTCTGGAGGAACAATTTTAGGAACTTCATTAATTATAATGCATTTAATATATGGAGAAAATTTTGTCAAAAATCTATATTCTAAGGAAAAACTTATTTATATTATAAGTATTTCTTTGATATTTTACACTCTGATAAAAGGATATAGTTTTTTATCTAATGAATTGCATTTACCTCATCCTCCGATAGGCAATCCCGGGAATATTATGAGTTCAGGATTTATACTGCCTTTAAATATTGCAGTTGGATTATTAGTTGCATCTATTTTTTATATAATTTTTTCAATTTTTATAAGAGATGAGGTTTAATATGGAAATACTTTTAACCAATTATTTTGAATCTGGAGCTATTATACTTTTTGGTGTAGGATTTGCAACGTTAATGCTTCACAGAAACTTAATAAAAAAAATCATCGGCATGAATATTATGGACACTGCTATATTTTTGTTTTTTATAGCAAAAGGATATATTAAAGGTAAGGAATCACCTATCGTAACCGATTCTTTTAAAGGTGTTAGTAATTATATAAATCCAATTCCTAGTGCTCTAATGCTAACAGGTATCGTTGTTGCTGTTACAACTACGGCTTTTGCACTAGCCTTAACTATCAAATTATATAAACATTATAATACAGTTGATTTAGACATTATACTAAGAATGAGAGGAGACCAAAATGATTAACTATATCCCTATATTAAATATTTTAATTTTAATTTTGTTTTCTTTTATAATGATTGTAATCAAAAATAATAAAAATGTTAAGTTCCTTTCTCTAGCTTCAAATATTTTTGTTTTTTTTCTTTCAATTATATTAGTAAATAGAGTATTAACACAAAATATTATTAAATTATCTTTAGGAGATCCAAATAATCTATTGGGGATTGAATTTTTAATTAGTAAACCAGAAGCAGTAATAGGTTTAATTTTTACATTTGTTATGGTTATGATTCTCTGGTATTCAAAATTTAATCTAGAGAAAGAAGTGCCTGAAAATAGAATATCTTTTTTTTATATTTTAATAAATATATTGTTAGCTTCTCTGTTAGGAGTTATTTATACAAACGACCTATTTAACAGTTATGTATTTATAGAAATATCTACCCTAACCGCCTGTGGTA
>JBEPWV010000073.1:0-5634 GCA_041642175.1 Clostridia bacterium | reverse complement strand
AAAGACTCTTCAATGGTCGTAGGCTTAAATTTAGTTAAGGACAATTATGGTGATGCCTTTGTTTCTGCTGGAAACACTGGAGCTATATTAAGTGGCGGTTTATTTATAGTAGGCAGAATTAAGGGAATAGAAAGACCTTCTCTAGCACCTATAATACCAACAATTGTAGGAAATAGTATATTATTAGATGTTGGCGCAAATGCAGACTGCAAACCTGATTTCCTGTATCAATTTGGAATTATGGGTAGCATATATGCAGAAAAGGTTTTAAATAAAAAAAGTCCAAAGGTTGGATTAATAAATATTGGAACAGAAAAAACAAAAGGAAGCAAGTTGTATATTGATTCCCATAAATTACTCGAAGAATCTGATTTAAATTTTATAGGTAATATTGAGTCAAGAAATCTATTAAAAGGTGATGCTGATGTATTAGTTTGTGATGGATTTGTTGGCAATATTGTGTTAAAATTAACGGAGGGAGTTACGAGTGACTTAATGAACCAAATTAAATTACAGCTCAAGAGCAGTGTTACTGGAATGATAGGTGGAGCACTGATAAAAAATTCCATGAAAGAATTAAAAAGCAAGTTCGATTATAACGAATATGGAGGAGCACCTTTATTAGGATTAAAATCCCCTGTAATTAAAGCTCATGGTAGTTCAAAAAGTAAAGCTTTTAAAAATGCTCTTAGACAAAGTAAAATATTCTATGAAAGCGAATCAATAAAACTTATAGAAGAAAGAATTAATAAGGAGGATTAAAGTGGAATTAAAGGAAGTTAGAAAAATAATAATTGAGAAGTTGAATTTGGATGATGATACAGAAATCACATTAGAAACTTCATTTGTAGATGATTTAGAGGCGGATTCTATTTCACTAGTTGAATTAATAATGGGACTTGAAGATGAATACGGAATAGAAATAGAAGATGAGGATGCTGAAAGAATAAAGACAGTAAAAGATGCAATTGATTATTTAGAAAGTATCGAATAAAGTCCTGTTAATCAGGACTTTTAAAATTTATAATGATTAATGACGAGTGACTAACTTTACAGTTAGTTAGTTGTCTTTAATTATGAGGAGGATTTATGAAGAGTAAGTTTGAAAAACTTCAAAAAGAGCTTAATTATAAATTTGAAAATATAAATCTGCTAAATGAAGCAGTAACTCACAGCTCTTATTCAAATGAATTTCAAGACAACATTAACTGTAATGAAAGATTAGAATTTTTAGGAGATGCGGTTATAGAACTAATTATAAGTACATACCTATTTAAGAAATTCAAATATTATCCGGAAGGAAAATTAACTAGATTAAGATCAAAAATTGTATGCGAAGAAGCTTTGTATGATATAGCTTCAAATTACAATATAGGTAGTTATTTAAAATTGGGTAAAGGAGAAGAAGCTACTGGAGGTAGAGAGAGAAAATCAATATTAGCTGACTCTGTAGAATCTATTATCGCAGCAATATATTTGGATAGTAACTATAATAATGTTGAAAATCTTGTTTTAAAACTATTCGATGATTATATTTCAAAGGCAGAAGAAGGTAAGTTAAACTACGATTATAAAACAAAGCTTCAAGAAGTTGTACAAAGCATAAACAATACTAACAGAATTTCTTATGTAGTAACAAATGAAATTGGTCCAGATCATAATAAAACTTTTTTTGTTAAGGTTTTGATATCTGGAAAAGAAGCTGGTAGAGGTAAAGGAAAAAGCAAAAAAAATGCTGAACAAAATGCAGCAAGAGAAGCATTAAAAAAAGTAAACGAAAGTTTATCCCAAAGCTATGAGGTGTAAAAATTGTATTTAAAATCTATATATATTAACGGATTCAAATCCTTTGCAAATAAAACAAAACTAGATATTAATTCAAAACTAACAGCTGTTGTAGGACCAAATGGTAGTGGTAAAAGCAATATATCTGATGCATTTAAATGGGTCCTAGGAGAACAAAGTGCAAAAACCTTAAGAGGTAATGTGATGTCAGATGTTATTTTTGCCGGTACTAAAAGTAAAAATCCCCAAGGGATAGCTCAGGTGGATTTAATTTTTGATAACAGTGATAATCTTTTACCTGTTGATTACAGTGAAGTATCAATTACAAGGAAGCTTTATAGATCTGGAGAAAGCGAATATCTAATAAATAAAGAAAAAACTCAACTGAAAAAGATAAAAGAACTCTTCATGGATACAGGAATAGGTATTGATGGGTATTCTGTTATAGGACAGGGTAGAATAGACGAAATTATCTCTAAGAATACTGAAACAAAAAGAAAAGTTCTAGAAGAGGCAGCAGGGATAGTAAAGTTCAAATCAAGAAAACAGGAAACAGAAAAGAAACTTGAAAAAACAAATGATAATTTAGAAAGAATAAATGATATTTTAGTGGAAATTGAAAATAGAATTGAGCCTTTGAAGAAACAAAAAGAGAATGCTGAAGAATATTTGGAAATAAAAAAGGAATTAAAAAACATAGAAATAAACCTTTTAGCCCAAGAGTATAGCAAATATTTAAGTTATGAAAAAGAATTAAAAGAAGAAGAAGCTAAAAGAAACCAGGAACTTAGTGATCTAGAAACAAAAAGAAACCATCTTGAAGAAAAACTGGAAAAAGAAATAAATGAAGTTAACGAGATTGACGATGAAATTGTTGACTATGAAAGAGATTTAAATATATTAGAGAAGAATCTCAATGAAAATGAAAATAATATACAAATTGAAAATGAAAAAATCAAACTATATAAGGAAAAGCTGGAATCATTAAAAAACAACTTAAAAAATCACAAGGAAAAAATTATAACTCTTAAAGAAAAAAAAGAAAAAATTCTAAAAAATATTAAATATAATAAAGAAAAAAATGAATCTGATACAAAGATATTGAAAAATTTGAAAGAAAATTTAGAAAATATAAAGTCAAGCTTGAATTCAAAAGATGATTATATTAAAAATAGTAAAAATGAAATATTTAAATTATACCAAAAATTATCTGATGAAAAAAACAAAATAAATCAAATTAACAATCAAAAAGAATTAGAGAATCAAAAACGTAAGGATAATATAGATAATCTTGAGAAATTATCAGGCATAATTTCCCAGTATGAAATACAAAAAGGAAAGTATAAAAATAAAATATCTTCACTAATCAAAAGTGAATCAGAACTAGAAGATAAACTTAAAAAAATAAAGAATAATTACTTACAGGAAGAAAAAGAACTTAATTTATTGAAATCTAAATATAATGAATATGAAAATAATATTGAAAGATATAAGAATTTAATAAACATAAAAAAAAGAATAAGAAATTCTTATGAAGGATTTTACAAAAGCATCCAGGATTTTATGACTTATGTTAATAAGGGAAAATTCAAAGATGTGGTTGAAGGAGTAGTAGTTGAACTTATAAAGGTTGATAAAAAATATATTGAAGCAATTAATACCGCCCTTGGTGCTTCGGCACAAAATATTATAATAAAAAATGAAAAAAGTGTCGGAGAAATAATTAATTTCTTAAAAGCTGAGAGAATTGGAAGAATGACTTTTCTCCCAATGGATACCATTAAAGGGAGAGATTTAAACAATTACCAAAAAAATGCATCTAAAATTGATGGGTTTATTGGTACTGGAGATAGTTTAATCCAATGTGATAAAAAATATGAAAATATTTTTAAGTTTTTATTAGGAAGAACAATTGTATGTAGAGATATAGATTCCGGGATTAAAATTGCTAAATCTATAAATTATTCAACCAATGTTGTAACAATAGATGGTGAAATAATTTATTCTGGAGGAGCTATAACAGGAGGCAGCAAGAAAAGAACAAATAATTTAATTGGAAGAGAAGAAGAAATCACTTCACTTAAAAATGATAAGAAAAAATTAGAAAATCAAATTAATATAATAAAAGAAAAAATCCAAAATTATCAAGAAAGTATAAGTGATTTTAGAGATTCCTTTGAAAGGGAGAAATTGAATTTTGATAATTTAGTAAAAGAAAGAGAAAAAATTGAAATCAATTTTACTAATATAAAAAATGACTTAAATGATAAAAAAGATGAAAAAATTGAAATTGAAGCTAAGATTAAAGAAAATGAAAATAACATTTTAAAATTTAATAAGGAACTAGAAATTGAAAAAGAAGAATCTAAAAATATTAATAAAAATATAGAGGAATATGAAAATAGAGTAAAAGATAATGATATCAATTTAGAAGAAGTAAAAAAAGAAGAGATTAAAATAAATAGCAATATAAACAGTATAAACGTTGAATTATCAAAGAGAAAAAATGAATTAGAAATAGACAATACAAGATTAGAAGAAATAAGTGAAAATATTAAAGAAACTGAAGAGGGTATTGCAAATTCAGATAAGGAAATAAAATCAAATGAAAAATTAGTAGAAGATTCAATGACAAAAATTAAAGGCTATAAAGAAACCATAGACAGTAAATCTGAAACATTAAACAAGAAAAAAAATCTATTTAATGAAATAAAGGAAAAAAGAAAGAATATTCAAAAGAGTATATATGAGAAACAATCTCAGATAAATACAATAAATAAAGAAATAAATAATGTTCAAAAAGATATTAACAGTTTGGAAGTAAAGATAGAAAGATATGAAAATAAATTATCAAACACCAAAGACAGATTATGGAATGATTACGAAATGAATTATGCTATTGCAAAAAGCTTTATTGATGAAGAACACAGTATAAATTCGTTGAATAAGAAAACAAGAAGTTTAAAGAGTTCTATTAAAAAATTGGGAGATATAAATATCTCTGCAATAGAAGAATACAAGGAAACTAGCAAAAGGTATGAATTTTTAAATGGACAAAAAAATGATTTAATAGAAGCAAGAGATAAATTAAATAATATAATTAATGATCTAACTGATAAAATGCATGAAATTTTCATAACTGAATACGAAAAAATTAACGAAGTATTTAAAGATGTCTTTGTAGATCTATTTAGTGGAGGAGATGCAGAAATAATATTATCAGATATTGATAATCCTCTCACATGTGATATTGAAATATATGCTCAACCTCCAGGTAAAAACTTAAATAAAATATCCCTGCTTTCCGGTGGAGAAAAGGCATTAACAGCTATATCATTACTATTTGCTATTTTAAAAGTTAAACCCACGCCTTTCTGTATATTAGATGAAATTGAGGCAGCTCTAGATGATGCTAATGTATATAGATTTGCAAATTATTTAAAAAAATTCTCGAAAAGAACACAATTTTTAATAATTACCCACAGAAAAGGAACTATGGAATTTGTAGATACAATATATGGAACAACAATGGAAGAAGAAGGAGTTACAAAAATAATATCAATGAATCTATCAGAATTAGTTCAAAAGGAGTTTGTTAATGAGTAATATAATAAGTAAATTTAAAGATGGATTAAAAAAAACACGAAATAACTTTGCGAATAAAATAGATGACTTATTTTCTAGACATTTAAAAATTGACGATGAACTATATGAAGAACTTGAAGATATATTATTAAGTGGTGATATAGGAGTGGAAGCAACATTGGAAATTATAGAAATGCTGCAAGCCGAAATTAAGGAAGAAAAGATACAAGATGTAAGCGAGGTAAAGCCTCTACTTAAAAATAT
>JBEPWV010000072.1:0-5662 GCA_041642175.1 Clostridia bacterium | reverse complement strand
AAAAAGAAAAATTAAGAAAACAAAAAATGGAGGTTTCAAAATGGAAAAAAATATGGATTTAAGAAAGAATTTAGTGACAGCTTTACTTCTGGCAATTGGTTTTATTTTAAGAAATTTTATACCTATAGGTATTGGCAGTATGAAAGGTGATATTATGTTAAGTATAATCTTTGTATGCATATTACTTAACCCAAATGTTAAAAATACAATTCTTACAGGTTTACTCGCCGGTATTATTACAGCTATGACCACGGCATTTCCTGGTGGCCAGGTAGCTAACCTAGTTGATAAATTTTTAACTGCATTTTTAATACTGGGAATGATAAAATTATTTGGAAAATATAACAATAAAGTCCCAGTATTAGGTGTAATAGGATTTATAGGTACCATCTTCAGTGGTTCTGTATTTTTACTTACTGCATTATCTTTAGTAGGTTTACCAGTAGGCTTTAATGTACTATTTGCTACTGTAGTTCTACCAACTGCAGTTATAAATACACCTATTACAATATTATTATATAAATTAATTATCAAATCTATAAATGCTACTAACTTATCTAATTTATATAAAGAAAGAGCTGCATAATAAAAATAGATGAGCTGTAAAACTTACAGCTCACCTATTTATTTTACTTATAATTATGCTACTGTGTTTAAGAATAAATATGAAACTTCATCAATTGTTTGTATTCTACCTTCTACAGGAGAACCTTCAGTTCCGTATTCTTTCATATATTCAATCAAGATTTCCTCAAGTCCTGGATAAAGTCCGGTAATTTCATTATCACCAAACATTGTATAGTCATCTCCACCTGCTGCTAAAAAGTCGTTGGTAGCTAGTGAATAAGTTTCTTCTAGGTCTAATTCTTCACCGTTTACAGTCACTTCTACTACTCTACTTCCTACTTCCTGACTTGGATCTATAACTACATTCATTCCAGAAATATGTGGAAATGCACCTAGAGTTTCAGGATAAGCGCTGTATCCATGCTCAAGAGCTTGAACTAATTCAGCACCTGTAACATCAATAGTAACTACATAGTTTCCAAATGGTAGTACAGTTATTACATCTCCAACTGTAATATCTCCAGCTGGTATTGATGCTCTAATTCCTCCACCGTTTGTTAATGCTACATCAGCTCCAGTAAAATCAATCATTGCATCTGTTATTAGATTTCCAAGGTTTGTTTCACCAGCTCTTACATTTTCTCTTTCACCTTCTAAATCTATATCAGAGGTAACAACAAATTCTTCTGTTATCAAATTATTAATCTCTTCAACTTCTTCTATTATTGCTGTTATAGCTGGATCTGGATCTAATTCTGCTGCTTCTTCTTTATTTATAAGTCTAGCTGTTTTAGATGTAACCATTCCGTTTTTAACTACTAAATCAACTATACCTACATTATTATCGTAGCCGCCGGCTTGAGCTATTAATGTACTGCCTACCATCAATCCTTCTGTCAATTCGGTATGACTATGACCATCAACTATTAAGTCAATACCTTCTACATTTTCAGCAACTAATCTACTCGTATGTTCACTGCTTTCAGATAATCCTAGATGAACCAATCCTATTATTACATCTACATTATCTTCAAGTTTTGCAACCATTAATTTTGATGCTATCACAGGATCAAAGATATCTAAGCCTTCAGTGTTTCGAGGATGAGATTTATATTTAGTTTCAGGCGTTGATATACCAAATATTCCTACTTTAACTCCGTCTACTTCTTTTATAGTATATCCTGGTAAGAACTCTGAGTAGTCTTCATACATTACATTCGCTGCAACTATAGGGAATTCTGCCATTTCATTAAGTTCCAATAATCTTTCTTTTCCGTAGTTAAAGTCGTGGTTACCAGGAGTCATAGCATCGTATCCTATTTCGTTAAATATTTTTACAATACTTTCTCCTTCATTAAGTTGAGCTATAACCTGTCCATGGAAAGCATCTCCGGCATCTAGAACTAAAGTGTTTGGATTTGCAGCTTCCATTTGCTTAACTATAGTTGCAACTCTTTCAAATCCCATTCCATCATATCCACCTGCTTCAACTCTAGCATGAGTATCGTTTGTGTGTACGATAGTAATCATAACCTCTTCGGGCATTTCTTCTGCTGTATCTTCTTCTACCTCTGACATAGTTCCTGGAATTTGAAGTATATCTCCAGGGTAAATCAGATTTCTATTTTCGATGTCGTTGAGTTCTACAATTTGGTCAACAGTTACTCCATAAGTTTCAGCTATTCTCCATAATACATCTCCACTCTGAACTGTGTAACTTTCAGCAAATGCAGGCATAATCATAGTAGAAATTACTAAAACAAATGTTAATACAAAAATTAAAATTTTTCTGTTTTTCATATGGACCTCCCTTTATATATTTTGATTCCCACTCCATTATAATTATACCACATAATTTAACTTTTATAACAAAAAGCTTATTAATTATTAAGAAATAATTAATAAGCTTTTTGTTTTCAATTTATTAAAGCAGTTCTTCTTTAACTTCTTTAAATGCTTTCAGTGCAAAATCTAAATCTTCTTTAGAGTGAGCCGCTGATATTTGTGTTCTTATTCTTGCCTGTCCTTTTGGTACTACAGGAAAATAAAATCCTATTACATAAACTCCTTTTTCTAGAAGTCTTTCTGCCATTTTTTGAGAAAGTACAGCATCTCCAAGCATTATTGGTACTATAGGATGTTCTCCCTCTATAATTTCAAAACCTATTTCTTTAATTTTTTCTCTGAAATATCTTGTGTTTTCTTCTAACTTATCTCTGTATTTTGTGTCCTTCATCAGCATATCTAAAACTGTAAGAGAAGCAGCTGTGATTGCTGGAGATAATGTATTTGAAAATAGATAAGGTCTTGATCTCTGTCTTAATAAATCTACAATCTCTTTTCTCCCACTGGTATATCCACCGCTAGCTCCACCTAAGGCTTTTCCAAGGGTACCGGTAATAATATCCACTCTGTCCATTACATTTCTGTATTCGTGAGTTCCTCTTCCTTTTTTTCCTACAAAACCAACAGCATGAGAATCATCTACCATCACCAATGCATTGTATTTATCTGCTAAATCACAAATTCCTTCTAAATCTGCAATAATTCCATCCATAGAGAAAACCCCATCAGTAGCAATAAGTTTTATTCTCGCTCCATCTTCATCTGCTTTTTTAAGCTGCTCTTCCAGGCTTTCCATGTTGTTGTTTTTGTATCTATATCTCATAGCCTTACTTAATCTTACTCCATCAATTATACTTGCATGATTAAGTTCGTCGCTTATTATGGCATCTTTTTCTGTAGTTATTGTTTCAAACAAGCCACCATTTGCATCAAAACATGATGAATATAAAATTGTATCTTCTGTCTTTAAAAATTCTGTAAGTTTATTTTCTAAATCTTTATGTATGTTTTGAGTTCCGCATATAAATCTTACAGAAGATAGTCCGTAACCCCAGTTATCGTAGCTTTTTTTGGCAGATTCTCTTACTTTTTCGTTATTTGACAATCCTAAATAGTTGTTCGCACACATATTTAAAACTCCATCTACCTTAGTAGTATCTATTCTACTACCTTGAGGAGTAGTTATAATTCTTTCCTCTTTCCAAAGACCACTATCTTTAATTTCTTTAAGTTCATTTTTATAAATCTCTTTACTTTCTCTATACATAAAAACCTCCTTAATATATAACTAATTAAATCCAGTTTAATATGACCTTGCCGCTGTCTCCACTTTTCATTACATCAAATCCTTTTTGAAAATCTGTGTAATGAAATTCATGAGTTATAACTTCCGAAACATCCAGTCCGGATTGAAGCATTGCATTCATTTTATACCATGTTTCATACATTTCTCTTCCGTAAATTCCCTTCAAATGAAGACCGTTAAATACTATTTTATTCCAATCAACACTGGTTTCCTTATCCTGAATTCCTAGAATAGCTATTTTACCACCGTGGACCATGGAATCTATCATTGAAATTAAAGCTTTATCATTTCCGGACATTTCCATTCCAACATCGAAACCTTCCGTCATTCCTAGTTCAATCATTACATCCATAATTTTTTCTTCTGTAATATTTACTACCCTATCTGCTCCTAGCTTTTTAGCTAAATCTAGTCTATATTCGTTTAAGTCAGTAATAACAACATTTCTAGCTCCTGCATGCTTTGCTACTGCAGCTGCCATAGCACCAATAGGCCCTGCTCCTGTAATAAGCACATCCTCACCTAACAAGTCAAATGATAAAGCAGTATGAACAGCATTTCCTAAAGGATCAAAAATACTCATTATATCCTCAGGAATATTTCCATGAGGTACCCAAATATTTGATGCTGGCAAAGCTACATAATTCGAAAATATTCCAGTTCTGTTAACTCCAACTCCCATAGTATCTTTACATAAGTGTCTTCTTCCTGCTAAACAATTTCTACACTTTCCACATACTATGTGACCTTCTCCAGATACAATCTGTCCTACTTGTAAATCTACTACACCTTTTCCCAGTTCTACTATTTCTCCTACAAATTCGTGTCCTATAGTCATTGGGGTTGGTATTGTCTCTTGAGCCCATTCATTCCAATCATAAATATGTACATCTGTTCCGCATATAGAAGTTTTATGAATTTTTACCATTACTTCTCCGTACTTAAGTTCCGGTACAGGTACTTTCTCCATCCATAAGCCTTCTTTTGGATATTTTTTAACTAAAGCATCCATCATCTTAGTCATAAACTTCCTCCTAAATCTTTCTTTTCTTATATTTTACCACCGTTTTGTTCACTTATCAACTACATATAATAATTTTTGTGTTGAATACGTGAACATATTCAACATTAATTAAAAAAGGCTACCTATTCAATTAGCATCCACTATCTGAAAAAGTAACCTTCATATATACTACTTATTTAATGCTTTTTTTATTTTTTCAGGAGCTGTTCTACATTTTTCTTCTGATACAGCACATACAGCAAATCTTAATCCTTTTTGTAATGGTACCACAAAAATATTTTCTTCCATTAGTTTTTCACTAGCTCTCTGTGGATTGTCACACGGTATACTTACAAAAAAACCATCTCTATATGGTAGTATCTCAAGATCTACTTTATCCGCTTCAGCTACAAAGGCTTCAGCTCTTTTTCTTAATAATTTTTTGTATTTATCTTTTTCTTCTTCATATTGACTTCTTAAATTTTCGTTATTTGTTAACTTTGCAACTGTTGACATAGCTCCTCTTGTACCATTTGACCAGTTAGCTCTTGCTGTATGTAGGCATGAATAATAAAATTCTTCAACAACTTCTTCATTACTTGAAATCCCAATTACTGCTCCACTTCTTAGTCCATACATAGTAAAACTTTTGGAGGCACTAAATGCTACTATAATAAATAGATTGTCAGGTAAATCTGTAAATTTCTTAAAAAATTTCTTTCTTTCATCCTTTTCTCCAGCAAATTCAATATATGCAGCATCAACAAGTACAGTTATTTTGTTTTCTTTATTTTCAGATTCTTCTTTTAGAAAATCTAAAATTTCATCCCATTCTTTATCAGATACGCTGTATCCAGTTGGATTATGCGCTGGAGTATTAATAACCAATAGTAACCTTTTTTGTTTTTTTAAAAGCTTTTTAGATTGTTCTTTAAGATCTT
>JBEPWV010000071.1:0-5699 GCA_041642175.1 Clostridia bacterium | reverse complement strand
CTCCCATATTTCCTTCTAACTCAGCTTTTGGAACTAATGCAGCAACAGAGTCGATTACAACTATATCAATTGCACCACTTCTAACTAGTGCTTCAGCTATCTCTAAAGCTTGTTCTCCGGTATCTGGCTGTGATAAAATTAAATCATCTATTTTAACGCCTAATTTTTTAGCATATCCAGGATCTAAGGCATGTTCTGCATCTATAAAGGCTGCAATGCCTCCATTCGACTGTGCTTCTGCTATTGCATGTAAGGCAACTGTAGTTTTACCTGAGGATTCTGGTCCGTATATTTCAACAACTCTACCTCTAGGTAATCCTCCAACACCTAATGCAATATCCAAAGTTAGCGCTCCCGTTGATATTGTTTCAATATTAAGCTTAGCGTTATCTCCTAATTTCATTATGGAACCTTTTCCGTACTGTCTTTCGATTTGGCTTATCGCCATGTCCAATGCTTTTTCTTTTTCCATAGTAACCACCTTTCATAATAGAACATCTGTTCTTTTAAGTATAGAACAAATATTCTTTTTTGTCAATTTTTTATTATAATTTTTTTGTTATCCCATAAATATCTGTAGCCGGAATATACTGTTATTCCAGTTGTCAGACCCCATAAAATGTAATACAAAATACTGCTGAATGTTAAAATCTGGGAATAAATAAATATTGTATATATTATGGTTATCATTTGAACAACTGTTTTGACTTTACCATATATATTTGCCGCAAGTACTATGCCTTCTTTAGCTGCTATAGTTCTAAAGCCTGTAATCATAAGTTCTCTACCTATAACTATAATAACAATCCATGGACTTAAAATATTTAATTCCACGAAACATACTAAGGCTGATATTACCAATAATTTATCTGCTAGCGGATCTAGGAATTTCCCTAAATTAGTGATTTGATTGTAATTTCTTGCTATATATCCATCTAAAGTATCTGTTAAAGCAGCTATTATAAAAATAGCTAAAGAAATTTTATTTGCAGTTAAGCTATTGGATAACAAGGTAATCATAAATATTGGAATCATAATAATTCTTAAAAAAGTTAATTTATTTGCCGTATTCATTTTCTACAACTCCGATCAGGTCGTATTCCATTGAGTCAGTTATAATTACATTTGCGAATTGACCTACTTCTAAATCATTTTTACTTGTAACATAAACTACTCCATCAATTTCAGGAGAGTCCATATATGTTCTGCCAATATATGTTTCTTCATCTACTACGTCATCTATTAGAACTTTGAATTTTCTATCTTCTAGTTTGCTGCATAACTTTGTAGAAATTGACTTTTGTATTTCTAATATGATATCTTTTCTTTTGTTTTTTACTTCCCTATCAAGTTGTCCATCTAAATTGTACGCAGGGGTGTTTTCTTCCCTAGAATATGGAAATACTCCTAATTTTTCGATTTTATATTCTTCAACGAATTCTTTTAGCTGTTGAAAATCTTCTTCTGTTTCTCCTGGAAAACCTACAATAAATGTAGTTCTAATAATCGGTTCGTCAATTTCTTTTCTAATTTTATTAATGAGATTTTCAATATTTTTTTTGTTTGTTTTTCTATTCATTCTTTTAAGAACTCTGTCGCTTATATGCTGAAGAGGAATATCAAAGTAGTTTAGTACTTTAGGATTATCCTTAATTTCTTTAATTAATTCTTCATAAATACCTTCTGGGTACATGTAGTGAATTCTTATCCATTGGATTCCCTCAACTTCACTTAGTTTATCAAGTAAAATATGCAGCCGTTTTTCACCATAAATATCTGTACCATATAAACTAGTGTCCTGAGCAATTAGAATTAGCTCCTTGACTCCATTTTGTGCCATTTCTTCAGCTTCGTTAATAAGGCTTTCAATATAACGACTTCTGTAGTTACCTTTGATTTTAGGAATAATACAGTATGTACAGTTGTTATCGCAGCCTTCTGAAATTTTCATATATCCAAAGTGAGAGGTTTCTATATAATCTCTTTTTTCCTCTATAGCACGATCAATATATGGGGATGTAACATGATTTTTTGTTAATGAAAAAATATGTTTATCAATATCTTTAAAACTAGTAGTTCCTAAAAATAAATCTATTTCCGGAATTTCTTTTACAAGTTCTTTTTCATATCTTTGAGATAAACAGCCTGTTAGAATTATGTATTTAATAATACCCTGTTTTTTTAAGTTTGCCACATCCAATATTGTATCTATTGATTCTTCTTTTGCATCTTCAATGAAAGTGCATGAATTTATTATTGCTACATCTGCATCGTAAAGATTATCAGTATATAATAAATTTTTACTTCTAAGTTTCTTACTTATAAATTCAGAGTCTACTACGTTTTTTGAACATCCTAATGTTATTATGTGAAATTTATTCATTTTTCCTCCTATCTATATATTTCAAGATCTTTTATTTCTTCTTCATTCATGATTATATTTCTCGCTTTGCTGCCTACATGCCCTTCTACTATGCCTAATTCTTCTAATTGGTCTATAATTCTAGCAGCTCTCGCATAACCCACACTTAATTTGCGTTGCATTAAAGATACAGAGGCCTGACCTTCATCAAGTATCACTTCTACTGCATCCTTTATATAATCATCGTATTTATCACTTACAGGTTCCTTTTCTAAGTCTAATTCTACTAGATTTTCTTCTTTTTCTCTCTTATTACCAATACTGTTATTTTCTTTCAAAAATTCTATAACTTTTTTCACATCATTATCACTAACAAAGGATCCCTGAACTCTAATGAATTTTGAATATCCAACTGGAGAATAAAGCATGTCTCCTTTACCTAACAGTTTTTCAGCTCCACTTGTATCCAAAATTGTTCTCGAGTCAACATAAGATGAAACTGCAAAAGCAATTCTAGTAGGTATATTAGCCTTTATAGTTCCTGTTATAACGTCTACAGATGGCCTCTGAGTAGCTATAACTAAATGTATGCCTGCTGCTCTTGCTAACTGGGCTAATCTCGTTATACTGTCTTCTACTTCCTTAGGTGATGCAGCCATAAGATCTGCAAGCTCGTCAATCACAATTAATATCTTAGGCAATTTATCATCTATTTCTTTATTATTGTAAGAATCTATATCCCTAACACTTTTCTTTGCAAATAAATCATATCTGTTGCTCATTTCCTGAACAGCCCAATTTAAAGCCTGTGCTGCTTTATTTACATCTGTGACAACGGGAACTAATAAATGAGGTATTCCGTTGTATATATTTAATTCCACCACTTTTGGATCAATTAATATCATTTTTAGTTCATCAGGAGAAAGTTTAAATAAAGTACTTAATATTAAAGAGTTTACACAAACACTTTTACCTGAACCTGTTGCACCAGCTATTAATAAGTGAGGCATATTGGATATATCGGAAATTATATTTTGCCCCGAAATATCTTTTCCGATTGCAAAAGGAATATCATAATAATTATTTTCATATTCATCTGATTCTAGTATTTCTTTTAAAGTCACATTAGACATATTTCTATTTGGCACTTCAATTCCAATAGCTGCTTTGCCAGGTATTGGTGCTTCTATTCTAAGGTCTGATTTAGCTAAGCTTAATGCTATATCTTTAGAAAGATTAGTTATTTTGCTTACCTTAACTCCCGGAGCTGGTTGTAATTCATATCTAGTTATTCTAGGTCCTCTATTAATTTGAATTAATTTGCAATCTATTCCAAAATTTTTCAAGGTTTCTATTAGTATTTCTGCTCCTTCCATTATTTCCTTTTTTTCGTTACCTTTATTGTCATTGGTAATTGTAGTAAGTAAACTAGTTGATGGAAGCAGGTATTTAGTATTTTTAGTTTTATCCATTTTAATAATAGGTTCTGTTTCTTCTTTAGTTTCCTGAGGTTTGTCAACACCTCTTCTTTTATCTTCTTTTTCCTTATCCTTTTTATCAATAGATAGATTTAATACATCTCTTTTTTTGTTGAGATTATCTTTTGAAGATTCATTATAGTTTTTTATAGAGTAGTTTTCTTTTTTTGTTTTTTCTTTATTATTGATTTTTTTTGTTTTTTTATCCTTACTCTTAGTTGTTTTCCTATTATTAGCTGCGTTTGTTATTCCATTAAACATACTTTTAATAACTTTCCCAACAAATATAAAGAATTTCTTTATCATATTTAATATGCTTTTTTTAGTTATAGAAATAATACTAATAAGTACAGCTGTAATTAATATTACTATTGTTCCCATATGTCCAAATAATTTAGATATTGTAAAAGATATTAATCCTCCCAAAATACCACCGCCATGGGTAAATATTAGATTAGTATTTTCTCCCGTTGTTTCTATGATTTCTCTAAAGTCGGCAAAATTTTCTACTAAATTTTCCGGTAATATGGTTATTAACCCTAAATAGCTTAAAAAAATTATAAATAAAATTATACTTTTATTTTTTCTCTCTTTGTTAATCATGCCTAATACGTAAAATCCACCTAAGGTAATCATTATATAAGGCAGCGTAACAAATGCACTTCCAGTCAAAATAGTTAAGATGTGTTTAATGTAATTTCCAACAACACCTGATTCGTATTTTTGGCTTAAAAAAAGCATAATTCCTATTGATATAAAGATAATACCTATTATTTCAGATTTTATCTTTTCATTTTTCTTAATACTATTTTTTTTGATATTATTTTTTTTAGTTTTTTTTGTGTTCTTTTTTTTGGCCAATGTAAACCTCCAAGAAAATATAAGTACTGAGAATCCTTTATTATAATTTCAAATACAGTAAAATTATATCATAAAAAGTAGTCGTATAAAACAAATCTTAACATAAATAAAACCTATTTGATCATCAAATAGGTTATTTAATTCCGGTATGACCGAAGCCTCCAGCTCCTCTTACTGTTTCATTTATTTCTTCGACTTCTATCAAATTTGCTCGTTCAATTTTTTGAAATACTACCTGAGCAATTCTATCTCCTGGATTAATTATGAAATTATCTTTGCTTAGATTAACTAGAATTACTTTGATTTCGCCTCTGTAATCGCTATCAATAGTTCCTATGCCATTTACTAAACTAATTCCGTGTTTTATTGCCAGTCCACTTCTTGCCCTGACTTGAGCTTCATATCCTACAGGTATTTCCATAAAAATGCCAGTAGGTACAAGCTTTCTTTCCAAAGGTTTAAGTTCCACTGATTCTTCACTACTGCACCTTAAATCTATTCCTGAAGAGCCCTCTGTCTTATATTCAGGCATTGTAAAATTATTCTTTTTTAAAATTTTTACTTTCATAAACCTCTCCTAAAAATTATTTATAATGTCATCAATATATTTGTGTTTTTCAAGATTTCCTATATAAGCAATATTATATTTTTTTGAATCAAAAATGTAATTTATTGAATTCATAACATCTTCGTATTCTACATTTTCTATTTTGTCAATTATGCTTTCCGGGGTTATAGTTTCATTATAGAGTAATTCTCTTCTACCAAGAATGGTCATTCTACTTGATGTGTTTTCAAGACTAAGGATATAGTTGCCTTTCATCTGAGATTTAGCTCTATCAAACTCGTGCTTTTTTATATCTCCATTTTTCACTTTTTCTATTTCATTCTTTATAAGACTTGTTGATTTTTCAACTGAGTCAGTATTTATAGCTGAGTAAATGCCAAACAAACCCGTCTCCTTATAACAGGAGTTAAAAGAATAAATTGAATATACC
>JBEPWV010000070.1:0-5734 GCA_041642175.1 Clostridia bacterium | reverse complement strand
TTTTCATTAAAAAACAAGCTGAGAAGATAATCAGCTTGTAAAATATCAGTTGAGAATTCTTATAATGTTTTCAACTCCTATAACTGATTTAAATTTTTTGATTTTAGAAACAGCTCTAATTAAATTGACCTTTGGAGTTTCGTGGGTTATGAAAATAAGAGGAACTGTATCTCCATTAGCACTTTTTTGTACTACTGACTCAATACTTACATTTTCATCACCAAAATGTTGAGCGATTTGCCCTAAAACTCCGGCCTTGTCAACTACCTCTAATCGCACATAATATCGATGTTTAATACTTGAGGAAGATAATATTTCAACTTTATTATTTGTAAGAAGATTTTCTCGACAATTACTTTTAACGATATTTATTATATCACTCAATACAGCGCTTCCTGTAGCCATTCCACCAGACCCTTTACCGTATAGCATTACTTCACCTATGGAATTACCTTTTAAGAAAACTCCATTAAATTCGTTTTTTACAGAAGAAAGAGGGTGAGATTTTCTTATAAAAGTTGGTTCGACAGATAGTTCTAATTCTCCCTTTGAGTTATCACCTATTGCCAATAGTTTTATATTATATCCTAATTCTTCTGCATATTTTATGTCTTCCTGATTTATTTTTTTTATTCCTTTGCTTGGAATATCTTTTGGTGAGACACTTTTTTCAAAAGCAATATTAGATAGTATTGATAGTTTGAAAACTGCATCTTCACCCTCTAAATCCGAAGTGGGATCTGCCTCTGCAAATCCTTTTTCTTGAGCTATAATTACTGCTTTTTCAAAATCCATATTGTTTTCAGTCATTTGAGTTAAAATAAAATTTGTAGTTCCATTAATTATTCCCATAATTTCATCTATTTTATTTGAAGCTAAATTATCTCTTATAGTATTAATTATAGGAATACCTCCACCAACGCTAGCTTCAAATTTTAAGATAGAGTTACTACTTTCACATGCTTTATATAGCTCTTTACTGTAAGTTGCTACAACGGCTTTGTTTGCTGTGACTACATTTTTCCCTTTTAACAAAGATTTTTCTATGAACTCGAAAGACGGAGACAAACCTCCAATTAGTTCAACTACTACATCTATATCTTTATCATCTAAAATATCCTCGAAATTATCAGTCATCTCGTATATAGAAGTATCTATATCTCTTTTCTTACTTAAGTTACTAACTAAAATTTTTTTAATTACCAGTTCCTTACCTATATCTTTAATTATTTTTTCTTTATTTAAGTTAAGAGTTTTAACAAATCCAATCCCTACTGTGCCAAGACCTAAAAGACCTATATTTATTTTATCCATGAATACCTCCCGTGTGTTTTATGTGAGCACAAATGTATACCATTTGAAAACTATCTTTTGATACTATCATGATTTGGCAAGTAATTCAATATATTATTTTATAAATCTTTATCGGTATTACTAATTTTTATATGTTCTACTACTTCAGCATTTAGATTTTTGAAAAACAACCTTAAAGTTGATTCAACTCCTGTGAATTGATCTTCATAATATGGTGCACCTGCTGTAGATATTATTACTGCTTTACCTTTTTTATTAGTAGATTTGAAGTTTTTATCAAAATAAGCATTGGAGGCATATACCATTTGACTTCTATCTACCATAATCTTACCTAGAGTACTCAAATTATTAAAAAACACAGGAGTAGCGAAAATGTAATTATCATATTCTTCAAATTTCTTATAAAAGAAATCCATATCATCCTTAATTATACACTTTTTAAAATTCCTACTGCAGTAGTAGCAAGCAGCACATATGTTGATGTCAAATTCTAAAAGACTTACTTTTTCAACAAAAATACCTTGATCTTCTAATTTTTTGATATAATCATTTAATGCATTGTCTGTGTTTCTATTTTTTCTATGACTTGCCATTATGGCAAAATACTTCTCTTTCATAATTTACTCTCCTAAGAATATTTATTTAACTTCTATTTAGATTTTATCAAAGTAAAAATTATTTTCAATAAAAATAAAAATTATAAAATCACCAAAAAATGTTTTAAACTGCTATAATTGGATATAAATATAAAAGAAGGAAATTTAATTTGGGGGTGATTTGGTGACTACGGAAATATTAATAGCTTATGGCATATTAGATTTAGCTATATTTTTATTTGTATCAGAAATTGTTAGGCCAGATATCACAGCTATAATTATTATGGTTGTTTTAGCTTGGACAGGACTTATAGAAGTAAATCAAGCATTTTCAGGATTTTCCAGTAATGCAGTTGTGTCAATTATGGCTGTAATGATAATGGGTTATGGAATAGATAGATCTGGTATTATGAATGTAGTTTCCGAAAAAATCACAAAGGCTGCAGGTACATCTCAGAAAAAAATTCTTACATTAGTTTCTGGTGCAGTTGGTATTATATCTTCATTTATGCAAAACATTGGTGCAACAGCTTTATTTTTACCGGCACTTATGAAAATATCTAAAAAAACTAAAATAAGTCCTTCTAAACTCATTATGCCTATGGGATTTTCAGCTATTTTAGGTGGCACCCTTACCATGGTAGCTTCAGGACCATTGATTATTCTTAATGACATGGTTACAGGAGCAGGATACGAGAGATTTAGCATATTCGCACCTACCCCTATAGGAGCAGCATTGTTAATTACAGGAATTGGATATTTTTATTTGTTTGGCGATAAAGTACTTCCTTCAGGAGGAGATGAGTCTAAAAATGATCATCAAAAAAAGCTAATAGAATTATTTGATCTTCCAAGCACTTTATATGAAGTAAGAATAAGAAAAGATAGCCCTATAATAGACAAAACAATAGAAGAGGTAGATTTATGGAATAGATTCAATATCCATATCGTAGCACTTAAAGAAGTAGATAGTATCACATATGCTCCTTGGAGAAAAACAAAATTTTCACAAGACCAGTATCTTGCAGTACTTGGAGAATTAGAAAATGTAGAAAAATTTTCTGAAGATTTTGAACTTGACCTTATGACAAGTCTAGATCACTTTTCAAATATTGAAGAAGACAGCTTTGCTGGATTTGCAGAAATAATAATCCCCCCTGGTTCTAAACTTAAAGATAAAAGCATCAGTGAAATTGCAGTAAGAAAAAACTTCAATGTAGAACCTGTAGTTATGATCAATAGAGAAGGGGAAATAGTAGATTATTACAAAAAACCTTTAAAGCCAGGTCAGGCTCTAATAATATACGGTAGATGGGCCGATATTAGAAAATTAAAAAGTATGGAAGATTTAGTAGTTGTATCACCCGTGCCGGGAGACATATCTGAAGATCGGGTAAAACATTCTTCTTATGCAGTTATAGCATTAGCTATAGCAATATTACTAGTCCTTTTAGGGTTTAAATTGTCACTAGGATTTTTAACTGGTGCATTACTTATGATACTGAGTGGAGTAATACCTATTGATGAAATATATAAGGGTATAGACTGGAAAACAGTCTTTCTATTAAGTGGACTAATACCATTAGGTATAGCTTTCGAAGAATCGGGAGCAGCTCAATATACAGCAGATTTTGTTATGAAAATTATCGAATCCTGGGGAACAATACCAATTATGTTTGTAATAGGATTACTTGCTACACTGTTTTCCCTATTTATGTCTAATGTAGCAGCGACGGTTTTACTTGTACCTTTAGTAATAATTATGGGGGAAAATTTTGGTATAAGCCCGCGGGCCTTGGCTATGTTAGTAGCGATATCAGCATCAAATTCATTTATACTACCTACTCATCAGGTTAATGCATTTTTGATGGGACCTGGAGGTTACAGTAATAAAGACTATATTAAGTCAGGAAGCATTATGACTGTATTATTCCTAATAGTAGCTGTATTTGGTGTTTATATAATATATACATAAAACATACAATAAGATAGGAGGAAGTTTATGTTATTAAAACATTATTACGTAGAAAAAATAGCCCACAGCTCATATATTGTAGCAGGTAGTGAAAGCTGTGCAGTAGTAGATCCAAGAAGAGATGTAGATTTATACATAGAAGAAGCTGAGAAAATGGGAGTTAAAATTACTCATATCTTAGAAACTCACCTTCATGCCGACTTTTTGTCGGGACATATAGAATTAGCAGAAAAGACCGGTGCAACCATGTATTTTCCAAAATCAGGAGAAGCACAGTTTGATCACGAAGCTTTAGTAGAAGGTGACAAATTTAAACTTGAAGATATGGAATTTGAAGTTATAGAAACTCCGGGACATACACCAGAACATATAACTTATATAATTAGAGACTTAGCAAGGTCAAAAGATCCTATTGGAATTTTCTGTGGGGATACTTTATTTGTAGGAGATGCAGGAAGACCTGATTTATTCCCTGATAGAAAAGAAGAACTGGCCAAAAAACTTTATGACAGTTTATTTAATAAAATATTTAAACTACCGGATTTTGTTGAAGTCTACCCTGCTCATGGAGAAGGATCTCTTTGTGGGAAGGCAATGGGAGCTAAATATAGAAGTACTATAGGCTATGAAAGAAAGCACAATCCTGTTCTTCAATACAAAGATATTGATGATTTTATAAAAAATCTTACGGAAGACATGCCGGAAGTACCGGATCACTTTGCAAGATGCAGTGCTTTAAATGCAAAAGGGCCTCTTCCAATTTACAAATTGCCTGAACTTAAAAAAATGAAGGCAGGAGAATTTTACGAAAAATTTCAACAAGAAGATACATTTGTGGTTGATACAAGATCTTACACAGGATTTGGAGGACAACATATACCAAAATCCTACAATATAGACTTTATAAGTAATTTACCGACCTTTGCCGGATGGGTTGTACCACCGGACAAAAAAATACTTCTTGTAGCCGAAGACAAAGAAAGAGCAGAAGAATCAGCACTATGGTTATATAGAGTTGGTATTGATAATGTAATTGGTTATATAGATGGAAGTATGAAAAGCTGGTTGACTAAGGCCTATGAAACAAGTAGCATACCACAGTTGCATCCATCTAAAGTAGATAAATGCAAAGATGATCCAAACTATATAATATTAGATGGTAGAGACAAAAAAGCTTACGAAGAAAATCATGTAGAAGGAGCTGTAAATATTCCATCGCCGGATTTAAGAACAAGATTTCGAGAGCTAGATAGTAATAAAAATATTATAATATATTGTAATTCAGGATCCAGATCAAACTTAGGTGCAAGCATACTTAAATCAAAAGGGTTTAAAAATGTAAGTAACTTAGGTGGAGGAATACAATCCTATTTAGCTTATAAAGACAAATAGACAAATACATCTATAACAATGAGGTTTAGGTGTATTTAAAAGAGGAGGAATCATAATGAATGTATTTAGACTGGAAATGTGGTCCCCTTATGTAGTAGGGATATTAATAGGACTTTTAAATATAGTTACCCTAATAATATCGGATAAAGCATTAGGTGCTTCCACAGCTTTCGCAAAAACAAGTGGAATGATACGTAAAATTTTTAATAAAGAAAAAGTTGAAAAGAATGAATATTACCTTAAAATAGCCCCTACAATTGACTGGGGATGGATGCTTGTAGCAGGAATAATAATAGGTGCATTTATTTCAGCTAAACTATCAGGAGCATTCGAAGTTATAATAGTACCAAATATGTGGCAGGCTGAAATATCCTCTAGTTTTTTCCTAAGATTCATTATAGCTATGTTTGGAGGTATAACCTTAGGTATCGGAGCAAGATGGGCCGGAGGATGCACA